>NZ_JBOEFX010000003.1:0-29604 GCF_050633125.1 Lewinella sp. | reverse complement strand
GCTTCAGAGCGATCTTCATGGAAGTAAATTTTTACCGAGTTGATTGTATTTATACACTTTTGGAAGGAACCTAACCCCTCCTTTTTTAAAACAGATTTCCGACAGGAGTGGTACTCACTTCTGTCGGATCGCTAAATTGCGCTTATTTAACGGATTAACCAAACCCGCTATTGCCTTTAACATACTTGAGGGGGAAACTTTTAACAAATCTCCCCCTCAAGGTTCAAATATTACTGAATTGTGAAGACCATACTGTTAATCTTACGAGTAGCAGTATCTCCAGGGCACTTGGCCCGAACGTTCTCAAAGTAGTAGATATCACCTGGCTTAGCCTGGTTCACTAAACGACGAGAAGCATCCGTATAACGTGGTCCACGGTTCTGCGAAGGAATTGCATCCTGACGCTTAGGTACGTATACCAATTCGAATCCGGCAACCTGACAAGTAGCATCGAAATCAAAATCATCAAGGAAGGCACCTACACCACCTTGGGCTTTGAATTCACCAGATCCCATACCACCGCCATTCTTACCAGAAAGACGTGCTTCAGGGTTAGGAATACGCTTCACACGGAAGTCGAAACTACCAAGGCTGGTACCATTAGCAGATACGCTGACCTTTGCTGCACCAGGAGCGCTAGCATTGATCGTACGGTTACTACCGCTACCTTTAATGGTAATTGGCCCACTAGTGCTTACGCGTACATCATTAGAGCTTACTCCAGATGCAGAGATTGTGATAGGGTTATCTACACCGATGTAGAATACGTTCATCTTAGTTGCAGCAACTGCCACTGAGCGTGAACCTACTTCGTAGACAAACTCACTTTCTCCTTTTGATACTTCACCCGTCAGCGGGTTAACTACCTCTACACGTAGAGGGATGGTCTTTTGACCAGCACCGCTACCCGTGATCGAGTATTCTGCAATACCACCTTGCCCTACTGGCAACTGAGAACCTCCAGCGTAAATCTTTACGTTCTCAGGCTGTAGTGAAGTACTATAGGTACCTACTGAAATCTGAGCAGAAATTTTCTCACCACCAACCACATAAGAGCGGTCTGCTTGTACAACAGGGAAGAAGGCATCGAATTCAATGGTACGACCACCTGTCAATTCTGCCATATCGTTAACCATCGCAGCTTCAGAGCTCTTCAGGTTAGACTGCATCTGAGAAAGCAGTGGCAAAACAGCAGCTAAAGGCATCTGACGGAATTTAAAATCCGACCAGCTCGCCTTATCACTACCTGGAGCTTGCCAGGTTTCGTCGTCAATATTGAAAGGCATATTGTTAGCGACACTTTGGATACGGCTCTGAACCTGTTCAGGCTTCAAGCTGAATGAATCACCATTCTCCTGCATCAACTTGGTGTACACGTCAATTAACTCTTGACGGGTTTCCAATATTTTAGCTTTCAATTCCTCTCCACGGCCTTCGTCCACCAAAATACGGGTAGTAACATCTTTGTTTTTCTTACCCTTTGGCACACGCTTACCATAAGAAATGGTGTAATCCTCTTCATCCACTTCACCATTACCATTACCGGCAACATCAATTAACTCATCACGGAGTTCATTAACGTAGGCATTGAATTCAGCAGCTTTTGTACGTACTGCATCAATAGCTGGGCCAATAGGCTGGTACTTGCGCTTAGAGTCATCTTTCAATAAATCCTTAACGCCTGTAATAGTAGCTTCTAACTGACTATCAACAGTAGCGATACTTTCTTTATTTCCGTCATCCAGAGCAAAGAAAGCATTCATCACTTCCGCTGATACGTTTAACGCGAGCAGGGCGGTTAACACCAAATACATGATGTTAATCATTAACTGCCGCGGTTCCTTTGGAATAGACATATATTTTGCTTCTTTTTTAGTTCAACAATTAATTCAGAGCAGGTAAATTACTTACCTACGTTAGACATAGCACCAATGATGTTGCCATATACGTTGCCTAAAGAAGCATAAGAATTGTTCAAAGAAGCAATGTTCTTGTTCAGTTCTGTCAATTGTGCCTTGTACTGCTTGGTGTCCTCTACAGAATCAGCCAAGTCAGCCATAGCTTCATTCAGTTTACCGTAGAAGTTGGTCATAGACTTCACCTGATCAGATACGCCAGAGAAATCTGCTTCCTGTAGTGCCTTAAGGCTACCCAGGCTGCGTGACATACCTTGCAATTCTGTCAACATACCACCCAACTGCTGCTCTACTACTTCTCCATTCAGGCCAGGTGTCGTATCAACAGCACCACCAGCAGTCAAAGGCTGGATAGGCGTATTGTAATCAGCAAGACCAGGGTACAGTTTGTCCCAGTAGTAATCGGGTTCTGGCCCGATAATACCTAGAAAAGCAAAAATGAAGGCCTCAATACCCATACCGAGAATCAACATCTCAGAAGCGAAAGGCCAGCTTTCAATTTTGAAAAGTGCTCCTGCAAGTACGAAGGCTGCACCTACACCAATAATCAGATTCTTTACGTACTTAAAACTTTTTGTTTTTAAGAAACTCATTCTCGTAACAATTTTACCGAGTTAGTTAATTTGATTGTCTCTCTTGAGTGGCCCCTCCTTTCTTTTAAAGGCGAGGACTAAGCGTTGAAAAGCTTTCACACAACTGTATAATGCAGGGCACAGAAAAAGTAACAGATCAGGGAACACTTTTTTCTAAAAAAAATTCTCTTAACTGTTTCTTACCTCAAAATACACTGACCATCAATAAGTTGTAGGAAATAAAAACATATATACCGGTCTTAAAATGGTTTGGGCAAGGCCCAAACGACTTAGTTGTCGGGATATAAAAGCGAAAAAGGATACTACTTCTTGAGTAGCATCCTTTTTCGACTATGAAAATCTAGTCTTAAAAATCGTTGAGTGAACGGCCCAAGAAGGTCAGGGCGTTACGGAAACCAACGTAGCTCTTAGTGGTATCCTGGTATTCCCAATGACGAGTACCCGTCTGTAGGAAGTAGGAAATATCTTTCCATGATCCACCACGAATAACCTTACGCTTCCATGACTCCGGATCATCATCCTTAGCATCGTAGCGAATATCAGGGTTCAGATCATGCTGAAAAGAGTAGGCATTGTCGTAGTAAGCAGAACTGGTCCACTCCGCTACGTTACCTGACATATTGTACAGACCATAATCGTTCGGGTAGTAAGCATCAGCCTTTACCGTGTACTGGCCACCATCCTCAGGATAGTTACCACGACCAGGCTTGAAGTTAGCTAGCAAACAGCCTTTGGCATTGCGGATATAAGGACCACCCCAAGGGTAAGGCGCATTTTCGCGGCCACCACGTGCTGCATATTCCCATTCGTGCTCTGTTGGCAAACGGAAATCTTCCGTATTAACACCATCACCACGAGTTTGCTGATAGTTGTTCCAAAGCAGTGTACGGTAGTAAGCAAAAGCGTTAGCCATGTGCCAATCTACCCCTACTACAGGATAATCATCATAAGCAGGGTGCCAAAAGTAGTTACGTGCCATTGGCTCATTGTAAGAGTAAGCAAAGTCACGTACCCATACCAAGGTATCAGGATAGACATTTACTTTTTTGCTCTTAATGAATGCGTTACGAGGAGATTGTCCACGATCACGAGCAGCTTCCTGCCAATCATACCATTGGTATTCGTAAACAAATTTGCTCACGTCTATCTCACGGCGACCAGCAAAGCGATCATCACCTTGGTAGTACAAATCTTCCAGGATTTCGTCTTCCCAGTCAATATCGTATTCCCAATCGATGCTCTCATTGCCATCATCATCAGTGATGTAGTGGTCAAGATAAGCGTGTGCCAATGAGTCACGTACCCAGTATACAAACTGGCGGTACTCATTATTGGTGATTTCTGTTTCGTCCATATAGAAACCAGAAATAGAAATCGCCTTCTGGCGCTGCACGTAGGTATTGGCTACATCCTGGTCACTAGGACCGATGTGTAAAGTACCAGATGGTACGTAAACCATACCGAATGGATTAATGCCTTTCCAGGTGGGGCGCTCCAACACGCCAGTGATTTCTCCATTTTCGCGGCGCCCACAAGACACCAGGACAAGCACTAGGAGAAGTAGTGCGACTTTGGATAAGTTCTTCATGTTTATACCCGAGTTTTCCTTTCAGATTTTTTTAACCGATTTTCAAAAGCGAACGTAAATATAGACCGTTTGGCTTATTTATCAAAAGAATTTACACTGCCATGGCAGAGTTTAACACATCAACCCATGCATAACGCCAGCTGCCTGACATTTAGTGCGAGTAGATTTTAATTTATTGAGTAGAATGAAACATTGGTACTGCTAAATCTGCAGTAAGGAGAAATACTTATCCGGTATTTCTTATCATTTGGCCCGTGGATGATATATAATCCGCGGTGGTTTCCCTTCGCCAAAAGTCTTATTTATTCGGTACTTAATTACGATCTCATGAGAGCCGCTATGTACCGTTTGTAAAGGGGAAAGTGCAACATCATACGCATAAACCAACTGCAATGAAGGAGATAATTGAAAACCTCCCATAATCACCACAGCATCCTGCGTGCTACTGTTGTATCCTCTTAACGAGGCCCCTCCAAAAATATTGCTATTGTATACCGCTAAAAGCGAAACATCTAATTGATTTTCGATAGCATCCGACCTGAACCACATCGAAGGACGCAGTTCAAAACTCCTCCCCACTTCAAAACGGGTCACCACAAAAGCATTGTAAGTTCTTGCCAAATTATAGTTGAGCTGGTCCAATTGAACACTCCCTGCGTTGATATTCTCAGCCGACAATCCTACTTCCAAACGTTCACTTTGGTAATAAACACCCGTAGATAGTTGGATAGTTGATCCCGACTGGGTCGCCAAACTTAGCAAATCGTCATTGTGAGAAACATTCCCTGGCTCGCCATAGGTACCATCAGGCGTAATTAATTCTCCCCCGCGCAGCGTAAATTGCTGAAAACCACCTCCAACACCCAATGAGAGTACACCACTGCCTAGTTCCATCTGGTAGTTATATGCTACCTGAGCACGACTCAGCCGATGGGCTCCTATTTCATCATTCTCTACCTGTAAACCAAAACCACCTCGCAAAAAGTACAGTGGCAAGTGTGCACTCAGTCGCTGCCCGGTAGGTGCTCCTTCCAATCCTGCCCATTGCTGCCGGTAAGTCCCCGTTAGACTAAGCGCATAATCCAATCCCGCATAAGCAGGGTTGATACGCATCGGGTCCAACATATAAGTACTGTATTGCGCCGGCTGCTGCGCCTGCAACCCTAGCAGTGCAGTACAAAAAATGATAAAAGAGAGAAAGTACTTCATAGGGCTCATTTTTTAACAAATATTTCAGGGGGCTCGTAAATTTTCCACTTCAGCAATCGTCTTCACAACCAACTGGCATTGATGGTATTCACCTATATCGCGTAAAGTCGCAGCAGTAAAATAGAATAAATTGTCGATCTCGTCAAGGAAGTTAACTAAAACAAAGTCGGTAAACGTCACGGCCTAGTCAATAAAAGTCAAATCATGGGTAACAGCATACCCGTCCAGCAATGCCGCGATCCCAAAATAAGTCATCCAAAAAGCCCGCGTATTGAGAATTATCCTTTATTATAGACTAAACAATAGAGCCAGAAGATGGTTCTATCTCATTTTTTTCTACCAATAAGCGTTTACTTCATGCAGCCCCCCATCGCAAGCTCGGGGCCGGGCTATACGCTTTTACCTGTGGTACCGCTGCTATCCCTGCCTGTTACGGGCTCACCGCCCGTCGGGCTCCGCGCGTTGCGCTCCGCACTGAATCCCCGACCACGAAGCAGCCACATAATGAAACCACATAAAAATGTCGGACAACCAATGAGGTTATCCGACATTTTCAAACTCAACAAGCGCTAATTTACTGCACGACTAACCGCTGAGTTTGCAACAAACCGTTTGCGCGTAGTTGCACCAAATAAACACCACTAGGCAATTTCAAGCTGGCACCAATACGGTAAGGGCCTGCAGGCACTCGTTCTTCAGCTAAAGTACTCAACACCTGCCCATTAAGGTTAAGTATTTGCAGCTGTACATTCGAGGCAACCGGTAGCTGAAAATCAATAGCTACCTGATCCTTTGCAGGATTAGGAAATACCTCTAACTGATAACTAGAAGTTGTTACTTCCCGGTTATTTGTGATAAAACCACCTGGAGGCTCGTCCAAACGAACGGAGGTATACAAGCGGTATTCTCCAGCTACCAGGTCGAGCGATTGGCTCAGGTCTTCTACGAGAATACTGTCTCCGCTAAAATACTCATACCACCATCCTTGCTGCTGAAACGGGTTAGATATCGCCTGTGCCTCAACGGCAAAGTTGCCCAAGACAGCGACATCCATATCGGTAGAATTCAAGTGAATTTTCTTCGCCGTACCGTTCAAGCTACTCGCAAAATCAGTCGTACGGAAGACCGGGTAATCTGTTTTCAATTCAATCAACGCTTTCGTAACATTGTAAAGTCGCTGACGATTGGGGCTTTCAAAATAATCCCAACGAATAGGCTTTGGGTCTACCCGGCAACCATCGTTTATCGTACCATTCTGGCAGTAATTGATACTAAATCCATAGCCTAGTTCACCAAATTGCCAGAGCATTTTAGGCCCCGGAACGGTATAGAAAAATGCACTCGCCAGTTCGCAACGACGCAAACCTGTCACGGTATTACGCACATTATAGCTTCCGCTGGAATTGCCAAACTGGCTATTTTTGTACATCATCCGCTCTTCATCATGACTTTCCATGTAGGCAACCAAGGCCGGGGTTGTCCACCCTCGAGAAGAATAAAAGGCACCGCTCAAATCAGATGGATACCCTAGTGCTGCTTCCAGGTACTGGTTATGGAGCCCGCCGCCACTCCACGAAAGCATCCCGTTCCCGTAAGTAGTTAGTTCTATTTCTTCGTTATTGGCAGCAAAATGCTCAAGGATTACATAGAAATCATCATCTACACCCCATACTACATCTGCATAGTGCTTAATAATTTCGATCCGCGAAGCATCATAGTTACCCCAGGCACCAACGTCTGAATTAAACGTTTGCGTAAAGCCTTTCGACAAATCATAACGGAAGCCATCTACCCGAAATTCTTCTATCCAGTACGCCATCACCCGGTCCACAAAATAAGTGGTAGCATCACTCTCATGGTTAAAATCATACCCTACATTAAAAGGGTGACGAGCATCAGGGTTGAGCCAGGGGTTTTCCAGCGTAGGCTTAAAGGCTACAGGGTCCCAGTAGAGTTGAGCCAAAGGGCTCTGACTGAAAGCATGATTATAAACAACGTCTAATATCACAGCAACACCTCGATTATGGCATTCATCAATAAAGGCCTTCAGCTGATTGGCCGTACCATAATATTTATCCAATGCCATGTGGAAGCTCGGATTATACCCCCAGCTAATATTTCCTTCAAATTCATTGATCGGCATCAATTCAATCGCATTCACCCCCAAATTGGTAAGGTAATCAAGGGTGTCTAACAGGGTAATATAATCATGGTTAGCCAAAAAGTCACGTAGCAAAAGTTCGTAAACAACAAGGTCTTCTTTGGCGGGTGGTATAAACGCTTCCGTCATCCAATCGTATTCCGGTGCACCAGGCTGTAATACACTGGTAATTCCAGTTGTTTTCCCAGTAGGATAAACCGGTAAATCAGGAAAAGTCGAAGCAGGAATAAAAGGATCATTCCAGGGGTCTAAAACAATAGGACTATAAGGATCAGCAATTTTAATATTTCCATTTACGAGGTACTGAAAAGCATAGTCCTCTCCTTCTGTCAAGTTATCAATTTGCAACCACCATAAATTACCGTCCAGGCTTTGCTTCATTTGATAAGCTACCGAAGCTTGCCAGTTATTAAAATCTCCTATTACAAATACAACATCTTTATTAGGAGCATACAATTGCAACAGGTAACTACCGTCTCCCAGGTAATTGATACCATGAGGAAGGTCTAGTGGAGGATCTTCCTGCTCAATATCTCCGGGAATAACAAACACAAAGCTTGATGTCGCTACCAGTCCGTTGTAAGTTGCTTCAACAACCACCTCCTGGGTTCCGCTACCACTAACATTGATCGTCGTGCCGATTGTCGCAGCATTGGTCACGGTTTGCACCGGGGTGCCATTAACCAGAATTTGCAGATCTGATTCAATATACGACGTGGCGTTTACCGGAATCACTGCTCCGGGAAAGGTGATGACTACGGGATTAACTGGTGCGGTAATATCTACCCGGTAAGTTGCAGTATACGTAAAACTTTGAGTGAGCGTATTTGTACCATCATCAGCTCTAAAAGTAACTTCATGCTCCCCTTCTTCCAGCGCGCGCAATTCATACGTAAGTTCTGTTACGTCAGTTTCTTCTATTATTAGCTCTCCGTCCTCTAAAATAGAGAGGGTCGCTTCACTTGAAGCTATACCGCTAATGGTGATAAATTCTCCCAAGGCTACAGCTATATTGTCTTCCAATGGTGCGTTGAGGCTGATTGACAATGGAATATTGTCTTCAAATACATCATAATAAATATCTGCACCACCGGTGGCTTTTCCCTCCAGGCTACCATCGCCATTACGAAAAACCATTGCTATTTGCTCAATCTCTTCGCCATCAGGCACACCATAGTACTCCTTTAGGGAAGGAGTGATGGTGAAAGTATATTTATTGTCATCTCCAGGTACTTCTGCCAACTGCCAGTCAGCATTAGCTTCTCCCCAATTTGTCTGTACATATTTCCAGTCAGAAGGCCCGGTACTCTGAGAGGTAATAACTCCGGTATGAATGTACACATCACAATTACAATCCGCTAAACCAGCTGTACCTTCGGTAGCATCGAAAGTAATCGTCACTGCGTCATTAGCTGTAGGAAAAGCAGGTTCAGCAGTAATGAGTTGTGCATCCAGTTCAGTGCTCAGTAGTAGTGCCAGGAATAAAGGCAATACACACCGTATTATCATAGCTGTCTTTACCATTGGGGTATATTTGATTTTTTTCATCATTAAAATTATTGCTCTTTTCGAATAAAGGAATAGCATAAACAACCGGTTGTCAATGTATATCATCAACAATTGGCGGTAAATATAAAGTCGTAATAATAGGATAGATAAGAACTCACAAGATAAGGCCAAGCACTCAAAATTAATCAAAAAATAACCAGAAAAGGCAGGAGCTCTTTCAAAAGTATGGCTGAGAGGCAAAAAAAAACGCACGAATACCGAAGCATTCGTGCGTTATGTTATTCTAAATCCTAATTAAAGGACTAGTAGCGATCGCCGCCGCCGTAGCCACCGCCACCGCGGTTGTAGCCACCACCACCGCCACCACGGTTGTAACCGCCACCACCGCCACCGCGGTTGTAGCCACCACCACCGCCGCCGCGACCGTAGCCACCGCCACCGCGCTTCTCGCGTGGTTCAGATTCTTTAACCGCGATTTCACGGCCATCAATCTCAGATCCGTCAAGATCTTCAATAGCCGCACGTCCTTCGTCATCGTTTGCCATTTCGACAAAGCCGAATCCACGAGAACGACCGGTTTCACGGTCCATAATAACTTTGGCAGAAGTAACCTCGCCGAAAGCTTCGAAAGCTTCACGCAACCCGTCATCGGTAGTCGCGTAATTTAATTTAGCAACAAAAATATTCATCAACAAAATATTAAAAAAGTAAAAAGCAATGGACTGAATAACCAGTTCATCTGGCTCAATCCGGAAAAACGAAAGACCAAAAAGTTGAGTGAGGAAAGAAATAGGCTCAAAAAGATGGGCAGATAAAATTCCAACAAACCCACTTATAGGGTTTTCGATTTTCAAATCCCCGTAAAGGTAAGCTTTATTTAAATACCGCGCCACTTTTTTTCTAATTGTCAGATATTTATGCCGTTTTTAGCATTTTAATTAGGGCAAGTGCTAATTATCATGAAAAAAAAGTCTGTTTTTTTAAAAGGGGTATCTGTTTTACTGATATTATTCTTCCTCTGGTGGCTATTTGCATTACCTCGCCCTTTATTCAATCTCCCTTTAGCGACAGTCATTGAAGACCCTCAGGGAAACCTCCTTAGCGCACAGATTGCCAGTGATGGCCAGTGGCGATTTCCTTCCGTTGATAGTTTGCCTACAAAATTCCAAGTTTGCCTACTGGCATTCGAAGATCGACGCTTCTGGCAACATCCGGGCGTAGATTTTCGGGCACTGATACGGGCTAGTCGTCAAAACATTCGTGCTGGCCGTATTGTCAGTGGTGCGAGCACCATTAGTATGCAGGTGATACGCTTGTCCAAAGGTAACCCTCCAAGAACTATTGGTCATAAAATTCTGGAAATACTACTTGCCCTACGATTAGAAGTTGCTTATTCAAAAAAAGACATTTTACAGTACTGGGCAGATAATGCTCCTTTTGGAGGCAATGTTGTAGGCTTAGAAGCTGCAAGCTGGCGTTATTACGGCAAAGCCGCTATCTTACTCAGCTGGGCCGAAGCTGCCACATTAGCAGTACTACCTAACAGCCCGGCCCTTATTCATCCTGGTCGCAACCGCGAAGCATTGACTCAAAAGAGAAATAGACTCTTGGCCAATTTAGTAGCGCTAGGTGAATTAGATCAACAATCCTATGAACTAGCCATTAGCGAACCTCTTCCTGGTGCACCTTTACCACTCCCTTCATTGACGCCTCATTTACTGCAACATATCAGAGCGACGAATGGCCCTGGCCGCTGGGTCGTTAGTATCGATGGCCGCTTGCAACAACGGCTCATCCGGTTAGCTCAACAACAGCAGCAACGGCTCGCAGGCAACGGCATCCACAATTTGGCAGTGCTTATTATGAATACTGAAAGCGGTCAAGTAGTTGCTTATTTAGGAAATATGTCCACACTTGCTGAAGAACATAGCCCACAGGTTGATTTGATTCAAGCACGACGCAGCCCCGGAAGTTTGCTCAAACCACTACTTTACAGTTTAGCTGTCCAACAGGGAGTTATCCTTCCTCAAGAGCTTTTACCGGATATTCCTTCCGTATTCGGTGGTTTCCGGCCAGAGAACTTCCACGAATCCTACGCAGGAGCTGTCCCTGCACATCAGGCACTGGCACGTTCACTTAATATTCCGTTTGTGCATTTATTAAAAAACTACGGTGTAGCTCCTTTTCATAATGCGCTCCAAGCCTGGCAATTTGACCATATTACCCAAGAACCTGACCACTATGGCCTATCACTGATCCTTGGAGGTTGTGAAGTAAGTCTATGGCAAGCAACAGCTTGGTACAGTAGCTTGGGAAGACTGCTCCTCCACCAGCAGGCTTATCAAGGGCAATACGCCCCCGAAGACTGGCGCTTGCCTGATTACCTTATCCGCCAACAAACTGCTCCTGCTCCTTCACTACAAAATGCACCTGGTCAGATAGGTGCTGGTGCGGCTTGGGCCACTATCCAAGCCCTTGAAAATTTGGAACGGCCAGATAGCGAAGGAGATTGGGAGGCCTTCAGTTCTAGCAACCAGATGGCCTGGAAAACAGGTACCAGTTTTGGTTTTCGGGACGCTTGGGCTGTAGGCCTCGACCCCGACTACACCATCGGCGTATGGGTCGGCAATGCCGATGGGGAGGGGCGGCCTGGCTTAGTGGGGGTCCAGGCGGCAGCTCCTTTATTATTTGCTGCTCGTCAATTACTCCCGCGATCTTCAAATGGGTGGTTTGAAACACCATTTAACGATCTGACGCCTGCCGTGGTTTGTCATCAAAGTGGCATGCTAGCTAGGACTTACTGTCCCGCCGACAGTGTCTCAATACCTGTAAGGCTTAGCGGCGGACAGCTCTGTAATCTACACGAGCTCATTCACCTGGACCAAGATAAATTAAGGGTAAATCAGCAATGCCTGGAGCAGTCTGAAATCGCTCATCCAACGGCTTGGTTTGTGCTACCTTCCTTGCAAGCCTACTATTATCGCCAACATCACCCAGCATATATGCCGCTCCCTCCCTGGAGGGACAATTGCCGCCCGACCTCTGAGAATACGCAACGAATGCAGTGGATTTATCCTACTCAGACCACCAGAATAAGTATTCCTCGAAATTGGCAGGGAGAAGCTGAAGCAGTCATTTTCTCAGTAGCACATCGTCAATCAGATGCTATTATCCACTGGCATCTTGATGGGCAATATATAGCTACTACTCGGCAATTGCACACCTTAGAGTTGCAGCCTTCGCCGGGCACACATCAGTTATCCCTCATCGACCAAGACGGACAACGTTTGACCAGGAAAATAATCATTGAGGAATAATAAAGACATAGCGGCTCAAAGTAGCTGTTCTAAAGAGGAGAGTGTCATTACAACACAGTCCCCCTTTTAGGTATTCACCTTTTTAGACGATGCCTTTGGATGCTTATCTACTGTCCTTGACTTGTTAGTTTCTGAAGATTCAGGTACTGCACTTGCCGGTTTATACCGCCATTTTTCCCAGGCAAAAGAAAGGGCTCCAGCAGCTAGATTGAGCATCCCTAATAGGCTTTCAAAGGGCTTGTCAATTAACAGAAACAATAGCACGATAACATTAAAAAACAAGAAGATAATTTGCACCCAAGGATAAAGAGGACCTCGCCAGCAGTTGGTCTCCCCTATTTTGCGCCGCCGCAAAATAAATAACCCGACCACCGTAAGGATAGTGAACAATTGAAGAACGAAACCACTGTAAAGCAAGACTTGCTCAAAGGAACTGGTGGTTACGAGAAAAACGGAGATTCCTGCCTGCAACCAAATTGCACGCACGGGTACTCCTGTTTCATTATCACGGGCAAAAAACTTCCACATCTGGTAATCACCAGCCATCGCACGGGTTACGCGTGAACCGACCCAAATCATGGCGCTAATCCCGGCGATCAACAAGCCTGCAATAAGAAAACTAACAATGCGGCCTCCCGTCTTTCCATACATTAATTCTGCAACGACCTGCCCAACTTCGACCTTCCCAGCCAATAGACTTGGCGGAGCTTGCCGGAGGAAGGCCACCTGTAAAAGAATAAAAAGTAAACTGACTAACAATGTCCCTCCCAACAGGGCTTTTGGTAGATTTTTTTGGGGATTTTTGATTTCATCCGTTAGATAAGCAGCAGCATTCCAGCCTGAAAAAGCATAAATAACATACACCAATGAGACTGCATAAATCGGTTCTATCATTGATGACCAGGAAAAGGAAAATCCTTCTACGGTACTAAATGGACTACCTACGGCGGCTGGCAACAAGAAACCACTGACAATGAGTACCAATACGAGTAAGACTTTCATTCCCGTAAGAATATTTTGAAACCTACTACTTTGTTTGATATCAAATGAATGAACCAGCGCAACAAAAAGGATCGACAACATGGCCACAGAAGGACCAGACCAGCCTAGAAATTTTGCCACATAGCTGCCTATAGCCATTGCCGCCAATGCAATTGCTGCAGCAAAACCAACGGTGATACTTACCCAGCCAGATAAATAACCAAGAAAAGGGTGGTAAATTCGGGAAAGGAAGTGGTATTCCCCTCCTGACTTAGGTAATCGTGTAGCTATTTCCGCGTAGGTAAATGCTCCTGCCAATGCAACCACTCCTCCAATAACCCAAAGTAAAAGGATGGCGCCCATATCCTGCAAACTAGCCAATTGAAACCCCAGTGTGGTAAACACTCCGGTACCGACCATATTGGCCACGACAATCGCAGCGGCAGTTGCCCAGCCTATTTTTGTTTGGTTAAGAGGCATAATAGATCATTCAGCGGATCAATTTATTACCGCTTTACTTTAGACGCCACAATATAACTGCGTAAATCTACAGGTTATTGGATATTGACCAAGAACCCTAAACTAGATTAACGAAAGTATAACAGGGATGGTACTTTTACAAGCGATGAAGGCGTGGGACTAAAACCCCCAACAAGGCACCAACACCGTAACCGACCAATACATCGGAAGGAAAATGTTTGCCTGCCCGCATTCTTCCATAGCCCGTTATTAGCGGTAAAACGGCAGCCGTAACCCAAACAGTAGACTTGTAACGGCTATCAGGATAAATATCATTATACATTTGGGCACCTGCAAAGGTAAAATAGGAAGAAACTGCTGTATGCCCTGAAAAAAAAGAATACCGAGCTTCTTGTTTTAATTTTAATTCCAGCGGAGCAGATCCGTTATAAACAAAGGGTCTTGGTCGGCGAACGACCGTCTTGGTAAGGTTAATTAAGCCGGCATTGATTAATGCCCCTTCTAAGGTAATGAGAAGTAACTCTCCACTATGTTCACGGTTCTCTTTATCCAAGAGTAAAGCAAAAGGAAAAGCAATGGAGCTTAGTGCCGTTACATTACTCAACTGGTGACCAGCATTAGAATAATGACGGATGGAGTAACGATCAAAACCCAATATCCTGTCAATTTCTAAAATTCCAATTTGTTCTTCTAGCAGGGGTTCGACCCTGCGATCAAGGTAAATGGCGACACCAGTTGTCAAAATCCCCGTTCCTAAAAGAGGAAAATCTACCTGGTTACTTAATTGATAAGGGAAGGTGTGTTGGGCTTTAGAGCTTATGGAAGAGGCCAGAAAAACAAACACCGTCAAAAAGAAAAATAAGCGCATAATATTGAAAGTATATAGGTGAATACAACTAGCCAAATAAGCTATAAAATCAATAGACTTTTTTAGCGAAACAAAATCCCGCCAAAAAAGTCTATCAAAAACCCTGGAAAAATAAATATTATTCTTTGTGGGCGTGCTTCTTTTTTATAACACCTTTTCCATTAAGCCACTCAGGAAGTGCATAAGCCATACCACGTCCTTCATAGGGTGTTTTCCTTATATCATCGCGGCGATTAGCCAATTTCTGTAAACTTCTCACCACCATTTTCTGTATCTCATCTGTACCAGGATGCTCGCCTTGAGCAGCTTTATCAGCCTCAATAAACGCCACAATTTGGGTATTTATCATCGCGTGGTTAGTCTCACGTAGTGCCTTGAAAACGAGTTCATCATATTCTGACAAGCGATAGCCAGAGGCTCTTTCTTTCTTCGCTTTCTTTCCTCCTGCTTTCGGAGTACGTTTTACCGGTGCTGTTCCAGTCTTCACTCCTGCAGGGCGACCACGGCGTTTTGCTCCGGATTTAGCAACTGGTGCAGGAATATTCACCACTTCCAATTCTCCTTCAACTTCTGCTAACAAAGCAGCTTGTTCTGCTTCAATTTGTTCAATCGCAGGAAGGGTAGATTTTAATTTTTTGACCATACTCTTAGTATGATCAAGTTCGAATTGTAGCTGACGCTGACGCGATTCGAAATTAGCAAGCAGCTGTTTGATGTCGCTGCTGGCAAGCTTTAAATTAGCCATGTGTGTGTTAGTTTGCTGCACCCCTCACTAAAACAACCATTTAGCATTTTTCTCCTAAAACAAAATGCTATTCTTCTGGGGGACGTAGAACGTAAGGGATGCCATCTTTAAATACATTAAAACTGTCATAAAAATCGCATTTTTTACACGAAATACTTCGTATAAAATGCGATTTTCGGCAAAAATACGCTTTAAAAATTAAACTTACCTCAATTCAGAAGGGAAAACATAATTCTACAAACACCTACCTCTTAAACCAGGAACTAACTATTCTTAGTCATTATCAATATAATAATCAACATTTTAGTCAAAAATACTCCTGGCCAGACCATCTATTGATTTTCCCAATCAATTTGAATTTCAATCCCAGCCTAATTCATTTCTTAGCGAAGCGTTAGCCGCTGTAGACCTGTTTTTTGACCAATAGTCATCTTGGGTTGTTTTTTGACGCGTTGCTTTTGTGGTTCTCAGCTTACCATCAAATGCACTAGGGTATTCATCTGTCCAACCCTCTATATAATAAGGTGCAACTGAAGAAAAAACGATATTCAAGGTTCTTTTAAATTCTGGATACTCAATCGTATAAACTTTAAGTGCTTCTCCGGAAAATTCTGTTCCTGCATAATCTTTCAAACTTGCATTCGCGGTGTAAGCTTGGTATGGCTGGTGTCGTAACCGAAGAAAGGTAAGTCCTGGTATAATCTTCAAGCCATCCCTCACAGGTAGGCTGCTATAATCCATTCTTATCCTATTCATCACCTCATCCTCTAGAAAATTTGCAGCGGCTTCTTTCTGTTCATCTCCTTCAGATTCAAAATAGGAAAACAACTTATATTGGTATTGTTCATTTTGCAAATTAATCTGACTAAAAACCTGACCACACCAGTCTTGGGCAGACTGGGTAACTTTTAGTGTCCGTGAAAAATCTTTTGTCTTTACGGGGGTAAACACTGAAGTCATAATAGAATAATCGTAAATCCCTGTGGTAAAGCGAGTGATACCATTCATCTTCAGGATAGCCGTTGAATTGGGATCCTTGTAACTATCATTTTTCACTTGCTTGTCCGTCAGAAAGTCTTCTGTAACGAAAATAAGTAGTGCTTCACCTGGATGAATTCCCTGGTAACGGTTTTGTTCTAACTCATAAACATTCAACTCTCCTTTGCCTTGGTACCAATATTTATCTAATGTAACACTGGATTTTTCAAAAGCAGAAGAGGCTAAAGGCAAAGGAGTCGGGCTAACGGTAGCAGTATTTACCGTTTCTACATTGCCTTTTGGCGGGGTTTCACAAGAGAAAATCATAGCATAAAGTGCAGCTATCCCTAGCAAATAAAATGATCTTTTCATCACAGCGTTATTTACGCTTAACAACAGTAAATCAGCCCAATAGGTTGAATAAAAAAGCGACTTATCACCGACACCTTGTTAAACAAAATCGCTTTTTCGAATATAATTAATAGTGTATCGCTGCCAAAAAATCTAATTTGTTTAACGGTTTTTGCAATTAATAACTATTTTTGCAACGAAAGTTTACTAATGCACTTTTTGTCTCAGGGCTCTTTGCGATGCAAAGAGCCCTAGATTTTTATATACCCGTGAATAAAAAAGACGCAACAGTCTCCTGTTGCGCCTTGTAAAAAGCTTAAAGTCGAAATAAATATTTTAGCGCAACTCCAGCACTTCTGTCCATTCTGCTGAAGAAGTTAGTATTCTCAATATGTATTCTCCACGCGGCACTTGCAAAAGATTCATCCGCTTTTCAATGTCTTCCAAGCCATTTATCGTTTCCTCGTAAAGAATATCGCCGCTTGCCGTTAATAAATTAAGTGTGAAATCGTCTTTCCCTGGATTTCTATAATTGACATCCAATTGTCTCCCTTTTAGCGTGACTTCTGGATAAAAGATCACCTGGCGCTGGCTTAGCTGATATTGAATTGCGCGCTTGGTTAGCTTAACAGGTTGGCGGATTTCACTAGAATTCATTTTCAAAATAAAAACATAGTCCCCCTCCCTCAATGCTTCTAAGCTGTATAAACCTTGGTAATCTGTCCCGGAAATTTTCTGGCAGAGCAAAACTTCGCCCTTCGTAGATTTCACAGAAAAATCAGCTTGAGCGTGATCTAATCCTTCTACTTTTAATCCGAACTGTTTTCCCAAACCAGCATTGATAATTAGGAAGTCAGGTAAATGATTAGCTGCCAACATAAGTGGCAGACTGGCTAGCACAAATAAAAAGACTGCTAGCTTGTGTTTTAAAATATTTTGATTGTTCATGTTATTGTCATTTGGTCTAAACACCAATCGTGTGCTTTTAACACTAAGTTGGTTATTTATAACAAAAGTACAGCGAAAAGGATGTGAATACTACCAGTATTTTGACAAAAACTGATACTTTTTTAACCAACCTGGATGATAAATCACTTTATTTTATCAATATAGATCAACAATAGCGAATTTCAATTGTAGGAACAAAGCTTCATCCAATGAAAATTCTTCTAATTTTGATAAAACCAAGAAATATTGGGAATTACCGTACCGTAATTAAGCCGTACACCCAAGGCGTATAAATCTTATTTTTACCGTCTTTAGTATTGCGCAAAAAATAAGTTGAGTCATCTTTGTGGTTTTTCAAATAGCCGACACGCTTAAAATGAACCGCTTATCCAGCTTTTTGAAAAACGATAGCCCTACTTATTTTGTGCTGCTCCTTAATCAAGGTACCCCCATGAACTATTATCTTATTCTTCTATTTTGCTTCTTTTCCTGTACTCCCCTACTCTACAGTCAAGGCTACGAACCCACTTCGGGAAGCATGGCCGCAGCTCATTTCCAGGATGGCCAATCAGCTTTATTGGGTAAGGACTTCGCCACAGCTATCCGACATTTCCGGAAAGCACTCCGAGAACAAGAAACGCTAACCGTCGCTCACCGAATGATAGGCCAATGCCACGTTTTATTAGGACAATACCCCGAAGCTGCGAATGAGTACATTCAGGTTCTCAAAGCCGACAGTATGTTCTCACGGATGATTTATTTCGAACTAGGAGATACCTATTACAAGATGGGGGAGCCTGAACTGGCCCTCCGTTATTTTAAAACCTTTAAAGAACTGCAAGAAATCCCTGTTGAAGAATTTGGCTTACACGGTGTGGAAGAATTGGCGGATGAACTCGTTATTAGTGATCGCCTGAATAACAATATTCGTGCCTGTCAGATGACCATTGACTCGGTAAAGTTCATCAATATCACGGAGATTCAAAACCTTGGCAAAGGCATTAATAGTAGCTTTGACGACTATTTTCCTTTCCTCACCAATGATCAACAACAGCTTTACTACACCCGACAGCGGGCAGATGGTGACGAGGACCTCTATTATAGCCAACTACGCAATGGAACTTGGCGCAATGGTGAACGTATCAAAGATTTCAATACGGAGCAGCCGGAAGGAATGAGTACCTTGGTTCGCAATGGTCGGCAGCTTTTTTTTACAGCCTGCAAACGTGATAGCGTTGCCGGCCCGTGTGATATATGGGAAGCCCTCATTGACGGTGCAGAAATACAGGCCATCACGCCACTGGGGGCACCCATCAATTCTGTTTACTGGGAATCGCAAGCGGCGGTGAGTTGTGATGGGAGTAAACTCTTTTTTGCCAGCAACCGGCCTGGAGGAGTAGGCGGCACCGATATTTACATGACCGAAAAACTGGCCAACGGCAACTGGAGCTTACCGGTCAACCTAGGCGTACCACTGAATACACCAGGAGATGAAGAAGCTCCTTTTATTTCTAACGACGGAAAAACCCTCTATTTTTCAAGTACTGGTCATTTAGGACTTGGAGAACAAGACATTTTCATGAGTTGGTGGGACGAACGCCAGAAGCGGTGGAGTATTCCTATTAACCTTGGGCCTCCTGTAAACGGGCCTCATCGGGAATTGGGTTTTTATCTATCGGCCAGCGGCAAAACAGGCTTCTTTGCCAGTAATAGGCCAGGAGGAATCGGCGGAATGGATGTTTACCGTTTTGAACTTTCAGAACAATTGTACGGAGAGCCCATTACTTTCGTCGAAGGTATCGTAAAAGACTCTGTCTTACTTAGCCCTGTGCAAGCGACAGTAACGATTAATGGCCGGCTTAGCCCTATTGAAACAGATGCTGAGGGGAGATTTTTTCTTTGTGCGGGGGCAGAAGAAACTCTCGATTTTCAAATTATGGCGGAGGAGTATCGCCCTTATCATAATCAGTTTTTCATTCCTCCTTGGGAAAATCGTTCTTTTTTCAACCTCAATCTGTTTCTACAACCCAAGTTTAGTTTTCTTGCCGAATTGGAAGCAGAATCACAACTTCAAGACGTCACGCCTAGAAGTATTCCTAAAAACATTACGCTGGAGCACCATATCCTCTTTGGTTTTGACAGTGCAGACTTAAGCCAGGGTGAACTCGAAAGCATGGAAGCACTGGTAGAAAACCTTAAAAGCAAACAGGTAAAAACCGTAGAAATTGTTGGCTACTCCGATGATATCGGGGAACAGTCTTACAACCTGGCACTGTCTGAGCAACGCGCTAAGAAGGTGGCAGTTTTTTTACTCAGTAGAGGCATTGAAGTAGACGATATCCACATCGAAGGTAAAGGGACTATTGTAAATGACCGGACACGGGCCTTCAACCGGCGGGTTGACATTAAGATTACGCTGAATGAATAGGTTAGATGGTTGATGGTTAGTTAAAATTTGAAGTGTGATGAAAGAAGATAAATTAAAGGTAGGGTTTGCCCAAATAGCGCCGGTATGGCTACAGCGGCAGGCAACCATTGACAAAATGCTAACGTATGTGCAACAGGCAGGCGAACAAGGTTGCCAGTTATTGATTTTTGGAGAGACCTTATTACCGGGCTACCCCTTTTGGATAGACTTTACTGATGGTGCCCGATTCAATTCTTCCTTTCAAAAGGAAATGCACGCCCACTACCTGGAAGAAGCTATTCAAATCGAGCGAGGTGACCTCGATGCTTTTTGCCAAGCTGCCCGTGCCTATCAGATGGCACTAATACTAGGCGTGGTAGAACGTCCTACTGACCGAGGAGGGCATAGTGTATATTGTTCGTTAGTCTACATTACTCCTAAAGGTGAAATTGCGAATATACACCGTAAACTACAGCCTACTTACGAAGAACGCTTGAGCTGGTCGCCCGGAGATGGACATGGCTTGAGGACTTTTCCTTTAGGGAAATTCACTCTTGGAGGACTCAACTGCTGGGAGAATTGGATGCCGCTTCCACGAGCAGCCTTGTATGGATTGGGAGAAGACTTACACGTAGCTATTTGGCCCGGAAGCGTGCGTAATACGGAAATTCTAACTCGGTTTCTAGCCCGTGAGGGGCGCTCTTACGTTATTTCTGTAAGCGGATTGATGCGGGCAAGTGATATTCCAGCAGGAATACCACATGCTGATCTTCTACGGGACAAAGCTCCTTCCTGGATGGCTGATGGTGGCTCTTGTATTGCTAATCCTGACGGAAGCTGGCTTTTGGAACCGATCACCAAGGAAGAATGCTTGCAGATTGCCACAATTGATCATGCCAAAGTACGAGAAGAGCGGCAAAACTTTGATCCGGCAGGGCATTACTCACGGCCTGACATTACGCAATTACACGTGAATAGAGAGCGACAGAGCACAGTGTTTTTCAAAGAATAAGCCCCCTAGAATCATCAAGTTCATGGTCTCTTATTGAGGTAGAGTCTAACAAACTGGTGATTACCCGAGCTGCCAAAATTTTGATGTACTTGGTGGATATCATGCTTCTGAAAAAGAGTAAATACCTTATTAAGGTCGTAATCAAACATTGGGAAAAAATAATCTTTAGAGCCGGTCAATAGTCGTCCTAAGCGAGGAAACGTAAATATTATTTTTCGCATCCGATTTTCTCTTGAAGTACTAAGGTTATTGTAGGTCAATTGTATAAAGGCATAACCTCCAGGAAGAAGGTGATCCAGCAAGTGATCTAAAATTAGCATTCCTCTATCGGCGGGGATATGTTGAAATACCATTTCGGAATAGATTAAATCATATTTATCTTTTAGAAAAGGAGGGCAATCTGGAATATTCACAAAAGTAACATTGGAAATATTTTGTTCGTGTTTATTCTTTTCTGCTTCAGCTAGCATTGCTTCGGATACATCAACTCCGGTGACCTGTTCATAATATGAACAGAGGGCTAAACTAAGTCGACCGGTTCCACAGCCAAAATCCAATGCATTAGAAAATTTCCTATCTTCTAATGGCCAAATTTCATCCAACCGCCTCATCTTAGTATCCACACTCTTTTTCCCTGAAGCAAAGAAAGCCTCCTTAGTAGTAGCATTCAAGTTGCTACTCCGGTATTCCGGATGAGTAAGCACACCAAAGTAGGGGTCAGTTTGACCAATCTTCTTCCAAAACTTCGTGTAACCCTTCTTATTCATAAACTAAAGCTAAAAAAAATATCTTCCACAAGACATGAAGTTTACCTTTAGGTCAGAAAAATAAATGTTGATCATGAACCAGGCTGCCGAAGTATTTGACAAAATTGTAACTGCCCGTAGGGCGGTAAGGAAATATAAAGAAAACGCTTCCTTCGATTCTGATGCTGTAGCCCGTAGTTTGGCCCGTGCGGTACTGGCCCCTAACAGCAGTAACTTGCAAACTTGGGAATTTTACAGGATCAGAACCGCGGCCACCAGGGCGGAAGTCGCCCGCTTGTGTATGAATCAGGGTGCTGCTCGTACTGCCCACGAACTGGTGGTAGTTGTATGTAGAGGTGATAAATGGAGAGAAAACAGCCAGCGGGTTTTAGCACATATGCACGAAAGTTTTTCTGACCCGCTCACGAAAAGGGACCGCCGTGCCATAGAGTACTATAAGCGTAATATTCCACTGTTGTACATGAATGACCCTTTTGGTTTCATGACGCTTGTACGTACGCTGATCGTTCAATTTAAAAGCTGGCAAGGCCCGATGGTACGATGGAGTGGTAGTGCCAACTCCAGGATCATTACCCACAAAAGTGCGGCACTGGCTGCTCAGACTTTTATGCTCAGTATGCAGGCGGAAGGCTACGCTACTTGCCCTATGGAGGGGTTTGATGAAAAACGCCTAAAACGATTGTTAAAGCTACCCCGCAAAGCAGAGATCAATATGGTGATCGCTACCGGCCCTGCGGAGGAAGGGGGCGTGTATAGCGATCGTTATCGGTTTCCTATTGAGGAGGTGGTGAAGGAGATTTAGGAAGTGGGAAGTGGGAAGTCGGAAGTACCGAGGTGTAAACGTTAGATGAGTGTAATGGTGTAAAAGTGTAAGGGTGTAAAAGTAGGCTGTTCAATCTGATGGTATACCCAGGTTCCGCGGGCTTTAGTCCGCATGGGTTTTCTCTCCTATCGAAATGCGGACTGAAGCCCGCGAAACCTGGTTGACAGCCGCGATGTCTAACTCTCCAGCTAATAACTAAAGAGCTAAAAAACGTCACGGGTAAAACACAGCAAATTGTACAGCCTAGGTGTAAAAGTGTAAGGGGCTAAACATTGGGGTACCGAATACTTTCCACTTCCGCTTTCCGACTTTGATTAATCTTCCTTGGTTTTTCTTTGTTCGAGGACTTTTTCGGCGATTTCTACGAATGCTTCTACGCTAATTTGTTCAGGGCGAAGCTGGTAGCGTTCGTTTTGGATTTCCTCGGAGGACAGAACGCCTTTTAGCGAATTGCGTAACATTTTACGGCGTTGACCAAAAGATAATTTCACCGTTTGCCGAAAGGCTGACCAAAGCTCATTGCTAACAAGGGGGTCCTCACGTCGGACTAAACGAATCACTGCTGATTTTACTTTAGGAGGAGGGTTGAAGTTGCCTCTGCCTACTGAAAACATATACTCTGTATGAAAAAAGGCCTGAACGAGAACACCAATAATACCATAGGTTTTGCTCCCCGGTCCGGCGACTACACGATCAGCAACTTCCTTTTGAAACATACCAACCATTTCGGGCACCTGGTCACGATACTCGATGGTCTTTATGAGAATTTGGGAAGAGATGTTGTAAGGATAGTTGCCAATAATTGCAAATGGGCCCGTGAAGATTTCTTCCAGGTTTAGGCGCAGGAAGTTGGCGGAGATAATGTTACTGGCAGGCAATTGTGGGTAGTGCGCTTGCAGGTAAGCCACCATATCTGGATCGGCTTCTACGACTTTGAGCTCATAATTTTTTTCAAGCAAATACTTGGTCAGCATACCTTGACCAGGGCCAATCTCTAATACTTGATTATACTGATCGGTAAGTTGTAGCCCGTCAGCAATTTGCTGAGCGTACTGCTCATTTGTAAGAAAATGCTGGCCGTAGGATTTCTTTGCGCGCACTGGAAAGGAATTAAAATGAATGGGCAAAGGTAAGCTTTTATTGTTCATTCGAACAAAGGCTGATTTCAAGACCCACCCCAGCCCTCCCTGAATGGAAGGAGCTTTTGAATTGGGTGTTAGGTAGTACTCTCTACCTAGGGATAGTACTCATACTTGCGCCTCTTAAAGGAGATTTTTTCGTTACTTTTTATTAGGTTAATCACTCTTTAGTAATTTATTTTTGGTCGAATGGACACCCCACCTCCGACCGAGCGGCTACCCACCCCCGTCTCTGCGAGCCGACCCCGCCAGCGGGGTACATGGGCGGGCCGTGGCCCGCAAATACTTTGTGCGCAGGCCGCTAGGCCGGAGCACGGTGCCAGGATGGCGCAAGGACGAGCTGGTGCAGCGGTAGTGCGCAGCGCAGCAAGTACTAAGAGCGGAACAAGCGGTAGCCCGCGCAGCATGGCTACGGCCCCAAAAGATCAATAAGTGTATCCTCTTTGGTTCTTATAGCACCGTATGGCCTACAAACTCGGCGTCATCATCGATAATGAGGTCGTCTTGGCGGCGGATACCAATGGCGCAGGGGTGATCGCAAAAGAAAACGGAGGCTTGGTAGCGGTGGCCATCTTCGTCGACGGCAAAGCTGGCCAGGTCTTGAAAAACGGGGGGCATATTGCTGTAATCACCATCGTTTTCAGCCATTGGGCGGGCATGGCCATCAAAGAGGGCTACATTCTCGCCAGTGCGCCCGAAGAGGGGTTTGCGAGCGTAACGGCCGTCCGGAAAGTCGGTATAGGAAAACGATGCTTTGAGTAAGGATGGCTCTTGCGGATGGTCCTTAAAAACATGGGGTAATACACCTTTGGACTGCATAATCATGGTCCAGGCAGGGTTAATGATTTTGACTTTTTCCTCCATTACCAGGTCCGTGAGGAGGCCCATTAGTTCGGGTTCTTCATAGGCAAAAAACTCCCAGGGGATCATTTTGTACCAAAAGTCGAACTGGATAAAACGATCCGGGCCTATTTCTATGAAGACGCCATTTTCGGGATCGAAAATCACGGCTTCCAGGGCTACTTTATGGACTTCTTTGAAGCCCGCTGCTTTAGCTGCTTCTACTAAAACTTCAACATTGAGCCAATCCTCTTCGTATCCTAAAGTCGAGAGCAATAAAGTGGGTTCTTTATCGGGATGCTGCTGCAAAAGGCGCTGAAATCGGCGGGTAAGTGCTACGAGTAGAGGATCGAAAGGGCCACTGCCTTTTTTCTTACGCATCTCTACCCAGAGGTGCCGCTGTATATGTGCGGTTTCCGGGATCAGGGAGCAGGTATCGGCATTAAACTCCAGCATTTTGATCGGGTAATCGCCGAAGCCTCCGGCAAAATCGAAGCGGCCGACCAGAAAGTCATCCAATTCGTTTTCGATGGAGTATTTCACCAATCGCTGGGCATTATGGGGGATACCCAAGTCGCGCCAGTTTTGATCTCTTGCTATTCGCTGAGCGGTGTTTCGTAAAGCTTCGAAACAGTGCTGTGCGGCCTGTGCCCATGCTCGCTGCTCGGACTCACTGATGCCGATGATTTCATCCGCAAAATAGTCTTCGTTTTCGCCACTGGACAGCCACTCCATCCCTTCCCGGCGCATAAAACGCGGAGAAGGGGCGGGAGCAGGAAACAAACGATTATCCACCATAAGAACGGCTTGAGCGGCTGGTACCATAACCAGAACGGCTGCCACTGCTAGGGCGGCTTACTTTTTGGGCAGTAGAGCGGATGGTGTTGCCCGTAGAATTATTAACCCTGTTATAAGTATTAGGGTCTCTGTAGGCACTAGCCGATGGTCGGAAGCCGCCCATCATACTACGGCCAATCATATAACCAAAGAAGCCATAGCTAGCGGCACGCATGATACCACTGCCTTGCGAGGAGGTGCCTTGTGACTGCATGAGGCGAGCTTCGGTGAGCGTGAATGTATCAATACCACCATCAAGGTATTTGGCGATGATCAAACTTTGGGAAGTATCCGGAATCGGTACTTCATCTTCGATTTTAAACTCATCTGGCTGTACTTCCTGAACGGTAGTGATCAAGCCCTGGGTAGGAACTTCTTCCTCTTGGTATTCAACGTTACTGCCACAGCTACTCAGGGCGGCCATGCCGAAAGAAGTGACGATAAGCGCAAAAAACAGGTTACGGACTAAGCGTTTAGTAGACATAAGAAAGGGTTGATGTGAAAGACGGGAAAGAAAGCGCTTTCCATTTATTTTCTCAAAGATAGGAAGAATAGGGAAAGATTAATAAACCCTACTTTTGTGATTCGTTAGCATTGCTCAAAACTGACTGCTGTGAAAAAAAAACCTTTCCAACTCTCTGAAAAATCGGCATTGATTATTGCGGTTTTTTTGGCGGGATTATGTTCCATCATTTATGAGTTGTTGATCTCAACGACGAGTTCGTATTTTCTCGGAGATAGTGTCAAGCAGTTTTCCCTGACCATTGGTGTTTATATGGCCGCGATGGGGCTGGGTTCTTATCTATCAAAGTTTATTGATAAAAAATTGTTGACGAGTTTTATCTGGATTGAACTGGGGCTGGGATTCGTTGGAGGGGCGAGTGTACCGATCTTGTACGGCTCTTTTCACTACCTCACTGCGGGGCAATACCAGGGCTTAATGTTGGGGCTTACGGCTGTTATTGGTACGCTTACGGGTTTTGAGATCCCGCTGTTGGCGCGAATTATGAAAAAATTCTATCCGCTGAAGGCGAACCTTGCCAATGTTCTTTCCTTGGACTATATCGGGGCCTTGGCGGCAACGCTGTTGTTTCCTTTCCTTTTGCTGCCCTTTTTCGGGTTGTTTCGTACTTCTGTGTGTTTTGGATTACTAAACATTGCCTTGGGATTCTTCATTTACAGCTACTTTCGGTCGGCTACCAGCAATAAAGGGCAGAAGGGCATTTGGGTTATTTCGGGCCTGATCATTATCGCTTTTGCGTTTTTGCTTATTTATAGCCAACGACTACTTCAGCAATGGGAAAGCCAAGCTTATTCTCATACGATCATTCATGCTGAGCAGACACCTTATCAGCAAATTGTGCTGACCAAAAACCAGGACGAAACGCGGCTGTATCTCAACCGGATTATTCAATTTTCTTCGCGCGATGAATATCGCTATCACGAGGGGCTGGCGTTGCTGCCCGCCGGTTACTTACATCAACCTAAGCGAGTACTCATTCTGGGTGGTGGTGAAGGCCTGCTGGCCCGAGAAGTACTGAAACTACCTAGTGTGGAGGAGATTGTAGTTGTAGATTTGGATCAACGGGTTTTTGACTTAGGCATTCATCATCCGCGTTTGAAACAGGTCAATGAAGGCGCATTGACCCACCCTAAGGTGAAGACGGTAGCCCAGGATGCCTCACTTTTTTTGCGTTTTGACACAACAACTTTTGATCTCATTTTGGCGGACCTGCCAGACCCTTCCAACGAAGCGGTAGCTCGTTTGTATAGTACTTATTTTTTCCGATTGGCAAAAAACAGCTTAGCTCCTGGGGGCATCTTTGCTACGCAAGCCGGCAGCCCTTTTCATACCCGAAAGGCCTATTGGTGTATTGTAGAGACGCTGCGAGCTACCGGGTATACCACGATAGTGCCCTATCATATTTATGTACCTTCTTTTGGAGAATGGGGGTTTGTATTGGCTTCAGATCGGCCGTTGGGCACACCTACCCTACCCTCCGGGGTTAGCACTCGCTACCTGGAGGCTGGGCGCCTTGATCACCATTTTGAGTTTGCGCCAGACATCAACGCGCCTGCTGAAGTAAGAACTAATAGCTTGGATCAACCAGTACTGCTCGACTACTACCTCGACGAGTGGAAAACTTGGCGCAAAGAAAAAATCCAGTAAATTGTGCTATTCCTGAAAAGCTAAGTCATTTTAATCTGATGCCTTTGTCCCAGTAGATTTTTGTTTATGAAAAATGACCCCAGCGCGCTCGGTCGCCATATTATTTTGGAGCTTTATGATTGCCCTGCTGATTTACTAAAAGCACCAGCACAGGCAGAAAAATTTCTTCTTGAAGCTGCTGAGCGGATGGAGGCTACAGTCGTTAATGCTCAGTTTCATGCCTTCTCTCCTTATGGTGTTTCTGGTGTTGTTGTTATTCAGGAGAGCCATCTTACTATTCATACTTGGCCGGAACATCAGTATGCAGCTATTGATATTTTCACTTGTGGAACGCTGAAGCTCGAAGAAGGAATTGCTTATTTATGTAAAGCATTTCAATCTAAAAGACATTGGCAACGGGAGCTTGCTCGGGGGCTTAATTTGGACCACTCCAAAACAGCTTCAAGTCTCTTATAATCGAGGGTTCATTCTTACTTTTGTATTTTTGCAAAAAAGTAAGCAAATCGTATGATCGTAGTAACCGGAGCGGCAGGTTTTATCGGTAGTTGTTTGGTAGCAGCCCTCAATGAACAAGGCAGAGAAGACCTGATTCTAAGTGATGATTTCAGTCGAGAAGACAAGCTGCGCAACTGGACCGACAAGCAGTTTATCGCCAAAGTTGACCGGGATATTTTTCCTACATGGCTGGATACCAATCATAAAGATGTAGAGGTTATCTTTCACCTCGGTGCCCGCACTGATACGACTGAGCAAGATGAAGCGCTTTTTGATCGGCTGAACCTTCATTACACCCAACAGGTGTGGGAGCGCTGCCAACGCTATGACATTCCACTTATTTATGCCAGTAGTGCTGCTACTTACGGAGCCGGTGAGCATGGCTACCAAGATGACCACTCTGTCATTGATAAATTGACGCCACTGAACCCTTACGGGCGCTCGAAAAATGACTTCGACAAATGGGCGTTGCAGCAAGATCAACAACCACGGCGCTGGCACGGCCTCAAGTTTTTCAATGTTTACGGTCCTAATGAGTACCACAAGGGTCGCATGGCCAGTGTTATTTTTCACACCTTTCGGCAAATTCAGAAAACCGGCGCCATGAAGCTATTTCGTAGCCATCGCCCTGATTTCAAGGATGGTGAACAGAGCCGAGATTTTATCTATGTAAAAGATGTAGTAAAAATGATGATCTGGTTGTGGCAAAATACGGCTCCCAATGGTCTTTACAACATAGGGACCGGCAAAGCACGAACGTTTTATGACTTGGCAGCCAACACCTTCAAGGCGCAAGCCTTGGTGCCAGATTTATCATTTATCGATACGCCGATAGACATCCGCAACACTTACCAATACTTTACAGAAGCGGATATGAATAAGCTACACGAGGCAGGGTATCCTAATGAGTACTACAGCCTTGAAGAAGGAATTGAGGATTATGTGCAAAAGTACTTGTCCGAAGACAAGGTGTGGTAGGCTGTGGTGCTAGACTACTAGGCCGCTTTGAGGCCCAACTCATTACACAAAGATTGAACTGATTTTAGTGCGTCCAAATTTAACTTATAGCCAGAGTTACCATCAGGTAGTTCAACTGGCACTATAAAATGGAATCGGCGTAGGATACTAATATGTTGCGAAACAGTAGGTTTGCTAAGAGGAATAACTTGAGCTAAAACACTAAAGGAAAGTTGGAACCGCTGTAATAACAATTGTATAATTAAAACCCGGGCTGGGTGCCCTAAGGCGAAATGATAATTTGCGGCATCAATCAGTTCTTCTTCAAATTTGTAGTCTTTTTTGAGAGCCATAAGCGTTTTTTTAGCGTTGAATAACGAGCACTAAATTAATAAAATGTTTTTAATTAAAAAATAAAAAACAAAACATATTTCAATCTATAGGAGTTTGCTTGTTTACCACGCTACATGAGATAGCTGCCGCTCTCACATAACTTCCATTCGTATAAATACA
>NZ_JBOEFX010000002.1:812-18904 GCF_050633125.1 Lewinella sp. | reverse complement strand
ACAACTTCCCCCTCGCCAATTTCCGTACCGATCAGGATACCAGCGACTACCTGGGCTTTTATTTTCAGGACCTCAGCGCTTACGAGCCCGCCCTGTGGGCCTGGGATTTCGGGGATGGCGGCATGAGTCAGGATACCTCGCCTGTGCATACTTATCTGCAAGACGGCACCTACGAGGTGTGCCTTACTGTCAGCAACGACAATGGGAGCCACACTTACTGTCAGACTTTGCAGGTAGGCACTGTGGGTACGCAAGCCCCCGTGGTGGAGGTGGAGGTACAGACCTTCCCCAACCCATTCCCCGATCAGTTTTCGGTGGTGCTGCATGATTATTATCCTCGGCACGCAGTCGTCACGTACTATACCCTGGCGGGGCAGCGCATCCACCAGCAACGCTTCTTCCACGGCTGGAACACGGTGGATGGAACAAACTGGCCCAGCGGCATCTACCTCTACGAGGTGTGGGATGGTGCGCAGCAGCTGGCTAGCGGTAAGGTGGTGAAGGGGTGATTTTGCTTTGAACTACCAAAGGCACCACCTAAGGGGGTTTCTAAACTATACAAAGAACCACAAGGGCATAAAAGATGGAATTTCTAACAAGTTAAATTCACGAATTTAACCGAAGAGATCACCAATAGCTACTACCAGGGAACCGTCGCTCGCTTTGGTACAATTGCATCCGTTGTTGAGCGTATTGGTAAAAAGTAGCGGTGAGCACTGCATCATAGCTGGCAAAAGCATCTGCTAGACCATCTTGTTTTCCCCGAATAGCCTTTATGGCATCGCGGGCGGTCACCAGGGCCATGGTGATTCCGTGTGAGGAGACGGGGTCGAGGGTGAGTGCAGCATCTCCGATCGCCACCCAACCAGGCCCGTAAAAGCTCTCTAATCGGCTGCTGTCTGCTGCGACAAAGCGCGGGGAAGTTAATACACCGTTGGTCTTTGCTATCCGCGCCGCGGTAGATGGTGCATTCGCGTAAAGTGCCTCCCAGCCCGCCTCGGTACCCCACGCTTGTCTAGTTTCTTTTCCGGGGCGACAGAAAAAAGCCGTGGATAAGCGGTCGCCAGGTATTAATGCAGTATACCACCAGCCATTGGGCGTAGTTTCAATTAACCCGGTGCTATCCGAGAAATCAGGGGGAGTTTTCAGAAAGCGGATTAAGGCGAGTTGCTGGTGCTCATACAAGCGGTCGATGCCTTGCCGACGGGCCAACCAAGCATTTCGGCCACTGGCGTCGATAATAAAGTCAAATGTTTTTTGCGCCTGTTGCTCGTTCGCTACCTGCCAAGTAACGTGCCATTTGTTTGCATCAAAATTTGCTTCTTGAATTATCGCCCCGCTAAGAAGCGTGGCCCCTGAATCGATAGCTTTTCGTACCAATTGTTGTTCAAATACCTGCCGATCCAGGTGCCAACCATGCCCCAACGGATGCACCAGATAATCACGATGAACAACCTTGTCACTTCCCCAACGGGATTTAATACCATAGGTGGGTAAGTGAAGGGCCTTCTGAAAGTCCTCCCAAATAGCTAAATCCAGGAGTAAAGGCTGAATAGATGGAGGCAGGCTCTCCCCTACTTTCGGTTGAGTTTGTTCCGCTACAAACAAGTCAGACCGGCGGTCGAGCAGGCTCACCTCCCACCCTTGCCGGGAAGCGAAGATGGCTGCTGCTGTACCCGCCGGTCCGGCACCAATAATCAGTATTTTAAAAGCTGTTATCGCCATTTACGGGGATTCATATCTACCCAGTCTGGTCTCTCATTGTCAGTAGATGGAGTAGCATCCAACGATCTACTGCCCATAAGCTGCGGCTCTTCTTTTACCGATCGGCCTGTTTCTACCCATACTTCTTTAGGAAACAACTGATCATCAGCATCTAGCTCGCGCTTAAGGATAATCCCAATTTTATACCACTCTTCCGTAAATTTGGTTACCCCCTTCATACGGTCAGCGATAGAGCTACCTCCAGGCTTCATTGTTCCATCTTCATTGTAAATAAAACCTCGCAACCACTTTTTCCGGTTAGCGGGACCGAAGGCTGTGAATTTATCATCAACGCTGCTTTCTTGATCGTTCAAGGTCGCAAAATCATCTTCCGAAAGTACGTCATTGGGCACACGTGCAGGCCAGAAGGTCGGCAGGTATTCTCCCGCATAAGTCCGATATGCAGACAGGCAACTAGAGGTATCCGACTGCCAAGGTACTGCCATCCATTTGGTCAGATCTCCCGGTGAGCTGCCATCTAGTGGGCCATTCGGTTCACGAATTACGCTGTTACTTATAGCATATCCAAAATCTTCTTTAGGTGTTTTCCGGCGCTTGATACGGAAAGGATCATCACCACTGTACATAATAGCATGCCGCATGGGCCATGTGAATTCACAACCAGGGTGAAAGGGGCCACCTAAGGTTTCTTCCAACGCAGCTTCCGTGAGGCCATTGGCTTGTTCCGCCGGCGTCATTTCTTCCCACTTGCGGTGGCGTGGTCGAGGTTCTACTACAAAATTCCCTTGGGCCCATTGTTCCAGGTAATCGTATTTCAGCTGAGTGATAGCAAACCAAGCACGCGGGTTCTTGGATTTGATATTAAATGTCACACCGTCGCCGTAAAGTGGTGGCCAAGCTGCTGGTTCTAGTTTCTTGTAAGCCGGATTACGGAATGATTCAAAAATGACTTGCCGGAAGGGGCGGTTTTTATCGCTGGCATCCAGCAAACGTTCGATCACTTGCTCGCTTTCAAAATCATAGGCGCTGCCCCAACCAAAGTCACGGCTTACGCCTGCGTTCACCCATTGGTTCTCCGTCAATTGCTTGAGGGTAGGATAAATATCAGTATAAAAAGAAGGGCAATCTTTTTTCACACCAGGGTGTATTTGGCTTGCTACATCCTCCAAGAGTTCGTAACCCGTAGAAAATGCCTGTACCCCTACTGCATAATTTGGCGGAGCAGTAAGCACCCAAGCTCCTTTGGCCTTGAATTCCTTACCACCAGGCAAGGTCACTTTAGCATCTACAGGGCCATCAGAAGTATCGTCGTGCCAGCCTTGGTTGTTGGCAAAGGTCGTCAATGGCGCAGGTTTTTCCCGAAAGGAATCCGACTTACCCAAGCCTCCTAAAAAGAGAAGTCGCCCCTGTTCATCGGTACGTAACTCGCCCAAATAAACTTCTTTTTCGAGATGCCCAATCGTCCCTTTAAAATGGTAACGCGCTCCCTCTGGGTTCGTATTACGGCCAGTGATGTGCTGAGCGCGTGCTTCGATCATCAGTTGCTTACGATCTTCGCATTCATATTCCGGATTTCTACGTAAGCTTAGTACCTCAGGACCACCAGGGGTAGGATTGCCGCTTTCGTCGTATTCTCCTTTAGCAGTGGGGGTATCAAGAGCAATATCAAAATTATACCAAGAAGCTTTCTTATTGGCGACGTCTACCCGCCAATCAATCTTCACGCCGTGGTCCTCGTTCAGTTCGCCCAGGAAGTTTCCATCCTTATCAAGGCCGTAAACGAAAAACTTTGCAGCCTGACGTTTGATCCGGCCTTGCTCGTCTCTAAAATCATCCTTGTCTTTGGCTGTCTGCCCAGGAATGGTAGGTCCTACGAAATATTCGTCAGGGGCGTTTCCTACCCTCGCAATGCCGATAGCCGGATAAATGGCCACCGTGTGTATTTTTTTAAAATCCATTTGAATATGAGTTATAATAAGGTGTAAAATACAATAAAGTGTACCCGCTGGTGTACACCAAAAACAAACACTACATTTTTAAGGGGAGAAAAAAATGATGACCTAAGATAGATATCTTTTTGCAAAAAATCGACAACGAATTTAAACAGCCCAGACGCTTGAGGTGGTTTTTGAACCCAAAAAGAGATTGCAAGGAATTAGAAGAAGGGGATATTTGCTAGGGTAAACTCATGATTTCACTCGACATGATGAGACTTGAACCACCAAAGGAACCTAAGTTTTTTCCTTAAGCACCTTTTTGTAGTTTGTTTTTCAACATCCCAGTAAAGTCCAGCTAAAACGAAAAAAGCACAACAAACCGTGATGGTAAGTTGTGCTTAATGATTGAGGTTGCGAGCGGATTCGAACCGCTGTACAAGGTTTTGCAGACCTTTGCCTAGCCACTCGGCCACGCAACCATTTCTTCTAAAACAACGCTAAAAAAGAGATGTTCTTCGAAGGGAACGCAAATATAAAGCTTTCGTTATAATAATACGCTTTTTTGCAAAAAAAGTTCCGTCTTCGTTTAAAATACCTCTTGCCCAAATCTATCGGAGCAGCATAACGTCGCCACTTAACTCGATAGGTGTCCCCCCGTTAGGAGTCATTTGAATGTAGTAGAGATAAACGCCCATTGGCATTAACTCTCCTTCTCTTCTGCCATCCCAGCCTTTATCTATGCTGTTGCTCTGGAAGACTTGTCCTCCCCAACGATCAAAAATTTGTAGCTCGTATTCTGCCAGCGTTCCAAAAGACAACTGCGGACGGAATGTAGAATTTACGCCTTCGGGGGCAAAAATATTGGGTACATATACTTTAGGAGCAGGGATGATGCAAACGGTATTAGAGGTTATTGCCCTGCTAAGCTCTTCTCCTGTCGACAATTCGTAAGTAACGTTTACCCGCAGAAAGTAACAGCTTCCCTCCCCACCAACTTGCTGGCTTTGAGGGTCAAGATATTGCAAATCAGTGCTAGTACCTGTGAAGACCGTCGTCTCCAATGTTCCTTCCACCTTTACCAACTCATAGATGATATCGGTGGCCAAATTGTGCGTATAGGCATCCCAGTTCAATCGGTTGCCATTCGTGAGGGCGTCACCACGTAGGAAAGGCGTCGTGCTTTCATTGGAAACAATCATGTTTCCACATTCATCCGTCGCACTAATACGGTAAAAGTAAGCCGCGTTTTGGGCATCGGCAGTGACATCCTGAAGAAGGTTATCATTTACCAAAGGTGTACTTAACGGTAGAGGTGCTACGACAATTACATCATCATTGACACGGGCGCTTTCCTGGAAAGCTTCCGTCAGTAAAGCCGTCGGATCCCATAACCATTCCAGGCTCACTGAACCATCTGCATTTACGGACGCTCCCAACAGGTCAATCTCACGAATAGGCTGTAAGATGCTTATCGTCGAACAATGGACATTTGAGCGGGAGCGAAAATCAGTCGTAGCCTCTACTGCTTCAACAAAAAAGCAGAGTTCTTCGCCATCATTACCTCCATTGTAAACAAAATTAGTTTGGGTTCCTGCCACTGTCCCTTCTAAAACGGGTAATCCCCCATTCACACCTACAAAAATCTCATAGTGATCTACACCATCTCCCCAATTTTGGTAGGCACTCCAGTTGATCGTCAAACCAGCATCACAAGCATCAGGAGGGGTAAATCCCATCAAAATAGTTTGATGTTGCGAAGGCACCAACGACTTATTACCACAGGCATCTAAAGCTACCACAAAATAAGTTTCAGACTGGAGATCAGGAGTAGCCGTGATATCTAAATAGAATGTCCCATTGTATACGGTATCAAGGATGGTCGTACCCATTGCCGTGTTTCTACTGATGATATAGCCTATTGTTTCTGGCGAGGGGCTTGGTGTCCAACTAATTTCTACATTTCCATTAATAACACTCACGTATTCCAATGGGCCAGGTAACGGAATCAGATTATCTAAGGTATCCGAAGTCATCAACTGCTCGCCAGGACAATTGTGTGGGCTGGTGAGGTAGTAATACCACACTTGATTATTGGCCGTACTATGGAAGTAAACCGTCTGTGCAGGGTCGGTAATCGTTGAAAGTAAGCTATAAGGCCCATCGGCCTGCGTGCTTCCAAAAACTTCGTAGGAGACAAAAGGGCCACAAGTATTAGTTGCTGGCTCCCAGAAGAGGGAGTCATTCACTACACATTGTAAGTTGGGTGCTAGTATTTGGGTCGTTCCTGCAAAAGGAGAAGCCGCAACAATAAGGAGGATGTAAAAACGAAGAAATATACTGTTCATGGTCTACAAATATCAATTCTGCAGGTGCATTATTCACCTACTGGGGCACAAATATACCCGAAGACCAGCAGTTAATAATCGCCGATGAGCCACTGGTCGCCCCGGACAGGTAATCGGTAAGGTTCGTATATTTAACAACGTAATCGCAAGAAAGTTATTGGCAAATTCACAGACAGTACCTTTGTTAAAGGTCATGAATAATGGCCATAATTTGTTCCGCCAATTCAGGGTTATCAATGATCACCTGCTCCCCTTCTACCCTCACTTCTCCGGATAAAAGAAAGGCGTGCTTACATCCAAAATATAAACCCTGACCTTTAAACTTATGGAAATTATATTCCCTGACGGCCTGTCGGTCAAAGCGAAATTCATCTTGTATGTTGACTTCCTGCTCTGACAGGTAAGCCTGAATAGGTTTTTCTTCGCCGTAGAATTTTTCTTCAAAGGCAGGAATATTGATCACCTTACCTGGGCTTTTCATAGCAAAATTAGCCAATTGCTCTCGAAATACGCCCGTCTCCATCTGTGCACCCGTTTCTTCATCGACAGGCAGAGGAACTGCCGCAACGGCTTCTAGAAAATGGTGAGTTAGCTCTTTATTCGAAACCGATTCTTCTATTCCCAGCCAGCTAAGAAAATAATCTGAAATCTCTTTTTGTGTACGGGCATGCTTGATCACCTCTAGATGAGGCCGCTCACTCCCCTCCCCCTTTCTTAGAATTATTCGGCAAGCCAGGGCCATCCGGTCAATATCCAAATAAGTAGAAGGGTTTAATTGAAAACTACCACTACTACCTGTTGTGAAGACCAGTCCATTGGTATCTCTTACCAAGAAGATTCCTAGCAGGTGTTGTTCATGAGCGCCTTCGCCAGTACTGTAAAAAGCATAAACAAGGTAGCCTCCCTTGGCACCTACGATACCCTGCAAACTCAATTGTAGTGCCTGCATACTGTCACGAGAAAACTGCAAAAAGGCTTCCGCTGAAAACTTATCTTCTTCCAGCAAGTGAAAATAACCGGGGAAGAGCGCATCTTCTGGTGCCGCTAGATGACCATTAAGTACTTCGTTTTTCTGGATAAAGGTTTTATTCAGCTTACCAATCAGTTCTTCTGCCTTTTCGTCAATTAATAAGAGGTTATCGCTTAACCGCAATTCCGCTTCGTTACTATCAGCATTTTTTACCAATTCGTGAATGGCTAATTGGTGAAGTGTCATCGTCATCTAAATGGTCTTTAATATTGACACAAAAATAAGTCTTTATCCTGCACATCTCATGGTTTAGCAAAATTATCCTGTCAGAAAGAATAAGACTCACATAATATCTCTCCTGAATAGGAAGTTTTTTTGTCGATTAATAGCAGAGGCTACCTTAAACAGGTACCCAAAGCTGTCTTAGATAAAGTTGCATCTTTGCAATTAAAATTCTCGTCCCGCAATGCGTAAATTCAGTCTACTTTTTAGCCTTATCCTCTTAGCCCTCACGTGGTATAGCTGTAATGATCCGATTTACACGCCCAAGCCACGATCTTACCCCAGAGTAGATTTTCCGGAAAAAGCGTTTCGCAATTTCACCGAGGATTATTGCAATTTTACTTTTGAATACCCGGTATACGCCCAAATTCAGCAGGACACCAAATTCTTCGAAGAAATGCCTCCTGATGATTGTTGGTTTGATGTCTACTATCCTTCGTTTGATGGGCGGGTACATTTCACGTATGTTGATCTAAGTCAACCAACTAACAACCTGGAAGCACTCCGACAAGAGGCTTTCAGCATGGCCGATTGGCATAACAAACGTGCCAACTTCATTGATGAACTCATCATAAAAACATCTAACGGTGTCAGCGGTATCGCCTTTGACATTGATGGCCCTGCAGCCAGCCCTTTTCAATTTTTCCTAACAGACAGCACGCAGCATTTTGTCCGTGGTGCTCTCTACTTTAATACACAAGTTAAAGCCGATTCTCTTGGTCCTGTCATCGACTTTGTACGAGAGGATGTATTGCACTTGATTGAGACTTTTGAGTGGAAGTAGATTTGGTTGAATGGTTGTATACGTATTCCAAGGCTAGTCTGCTAGTTATTCCCCGTCATTTATAGTGATACACTCCATTCACCTATAAAAACTAAGAACCTTTCCATAACGATACTCACTTATCGAGATACCGCTAAAGTGTAGCACAAAAAAGCCATTTCTACACCCCTACTGTCAAGCGGGATGAGAAATGGCTTTTATTATCTGGTAAAACCGGCTTTTGCCGATGCTACATTATTTCATTCTCTGAAAACTGTTTCAGAGAAAGTTTACTTTCCTGCTGCAGCAGGTGTTTGTTCCTCTTCTTCTTCCTTACTGCCCATAATCGCAATTTTGATCTTTTGCTCGATCTCAAGAGCTACTTCCGGGTTATCCAGTAAAAACTGTTTGGCAGCTTCTCGTCCCTGAGCGATTTTGGCATCACCGTAGGCATACCAAGCTCCACTCTTTTGGATAATGTCTTGGTCTACTCCGAGGTCAACGATTTCACCGACCTTAGAGATACCTTCTCCAAACATGATATCAAACTCGGCTATCCGGAAAGGAGGTGCCAATTTGTTCTTGACCACTTTCACTTTCACATGATTACCCATTACGGTATTCTCTTTGTCTTTGATACCAGCACCGGAACGGCGGATATCTAAACGCATCGAGGCGTAAAACTTCAAAGCATTACCACCGGTTGTTGTTTCAGGATTACCGAACATCACCCCAATTTTTTCACGCAATTGGTTGATGAAAATGCAGCAACATCCTGTACGACCAATCGTACCTGTAAGCTTACGCATGGCTTGTGACATCAGACGAGCCTGTAAGCCCATCTTACTATCCCCCATTTCGCCTTCAATCTCTGAACGAGGCACCAATGCCGCAACCGAGTCAATAACGATAATGTCGATTGCTCCAGAGCGGATAAGGTTTTCCGTAATCTCCAAAGCTTGCTCTCCATTATCTGGCTGAGAGATCAGTAAGTTTTCTGTATCTACCCCAAGGCTCTTCGCATAGTAGCGATCAAAAGCGTGTTCTGCATCCACAAAGGCAGCAATACCACCTAACTTCTGACATTCCGCTATCGCATGTATGGCTAACGTCGTCTTACCTGATGATTCCGGTCCGTAAATTTCTACGACACGACCTCGTGGAAAACCACCTATACCCAAGGCAATATCTAAACCTAAAGACCCCGAAGGAATGGCTTCAATATCCGCCACCTTAGAATCGCCCATGAACATAATAGTGCCCTTACCGTAAGTTTTATCCAAGCGATCCATTGTCGCTTTTAGTGCTTTCAGTTTAGCATCTTTATCGTTAGCCATATGCTGCTGTTTAACGGAAGTAGACAAAAAACCTTCCGACTATTTCAAATATTTGTTTATTTCGATAGCAAATATAAACAACAAATTGTTATCCGCCAAATAATTTTCCAACATCACACGAAAAAAACCATTTGTTGAAGTCTTCCTACCTGCGGTTGAATAAAATAGTGAGGCCTTTACTCTACTCATACATTTGCTGGCAATTCAACTATTTATTCACCGAAGTAAATAACAACTTCATCATTTTAAAACCTTAATTATCATGAAATTTTATTTCTCTCTTTTAGCGTTCTGCTTATTTGCAGTAAATGGTTTACAGGCTCAGCAATTCAGTGCAAAAGCCAGCGTAACACTCGTAGAAGCCAGCGAAGTACCCGAAGCAGTAAAAACAAGCCAGGAACAACATTTCCCAGGTATGATTGTCCGCCAATGGAAAATGCAAACGTACCAAGGTTCACGCACTGCTCCTGTAAACTACCTGGCTGTTTTCAACAACCAGGGCAAAAATACCCGTGCCCGTTACCTGGCTGATGGACAAGGAATATCAACTTATACCAATTACCGGCCCCAGGCACTTCCTCCTGCTATTGTTCAAACACTTAATACGGATTATGCTGGCTACACTCCTACGGGCGCTGCACTAGTGGGATCATTACACAATGATTGGGAAGCATTCCATATCAGCCTGCGCAAAGGGGGCCAAAAGCTTAGTTTTTGGCTAACAACAGAGGGTGACTTAATTAATCCCAGAGAATTGCCTCAGCAAATAGAAGAGGAGGTTACAGAATAACAGCAATCACTATCTACTTTGTTTGTCAACAGTCATCCCTCTTCTGCGGGGATGACTGTTTCTTATTGTTTGGCAGCCCACTCTTCAAGTGCAGCAACGGCTTCTCCTACTCCTTCCTCCAATGGTCTTATTACCGGCAGACCGGTTTCTTTGCGGAGGGATTCCTGTGCAGCAACCAATTCGCCAGCTGTCAGTTCTTCACCATTAAGGGTAATAGCGATAACCTCTGAACCATAAAGTCGGATAAGGTCAATGTCTTTTTGGATGGAACCGATGGCCACATCACTGCCTTCAAAGTGCTCTCGTCCAGGCGCATGTTGTAATACAACTGCTTTAGCATTAGCGCTCAGCAGGTATTCACTACCACAAGGGCCGCTAGGGTTGCGGAGCGATGATTGGCCCTCTAACAAAATATAATCAGGATTGGCCTCGCGAGCACAGTTCAGCACCGCTTTTTCCAATTCGCCACCGATAAAATCATTGACCGTACTGTCAAACACAAAGCCGTAGGGGGAACCTTGTAGCCAGCCTGTTTGGCCCGTGTAAATCATTTCTGCGCTTTTACCCTTAGCACGAAGGGCTTCCATCATCCAGCGGGTAGTGGTACGCTTACCCAGGGCACAGTCAGTACCCAATACAGCTACGATAGGAGCTTTTACAGAATAAATATCACCTGTCCAAAATTGTAGTACTTCCCGTGATCGAGGTTTGCGAATATCTACCAACTCGATCCCTTTAGCTGCAGCTACTTGTTGAAAATCAGGATCATCACTCAGGAAAGTATGCAAACCATTCACCAAGTTACAGCCACGCCCTGCGGCTTCTAGCAGCGCGGCACGAAAATCTTCAGGCAAACGCCCTCCGGTGAGTGCTACCCCAACGATACAAGCATCAGGTTGCACAGCACCTTCCTGAGCAAAATATGCCGCTACGGAAGCTACCACCGGGATATTGCGCACTTTGCCATCCAGTACCTCACCGGCATCCTGTCCAGCGAAAGCTTCGTCAATAACTGCTAGAATTTTGAAACGTTCACTACCACGGAGAAGTCCATGGCAGGTTTTGGCATTGGAAGAAACCAACATCCCGTTGGTGAGTACAATAGCTTGTTGCATAATCAGAAATTTACAATAGCATTCTTCTTTATCCTACCCCGATGCTTATCGAGTTTAAGAAGTACGGCTATCATGATGGTAAATCCAAGTAAACTGGAACCTCCTTTACTAAGAAACGGCAAAGGGATACCTATAATCGGCACCAGTCCAATCGTCATGCCTATATTAACGACAACGTGAACGAAAAGGATTCCTGCGACACCGTAGGCATAGATACGGCTAAAAGCAGTACGCTGGCGTTCGGCAAGCATGACTATTCTCAAGATGAGTAATAAATACAGTCCCACTACTGCTGCTGAACCCAAAAAGCCCTGTTCTTCCCCAATTGTACAAAAGATAAAATCTGTGTCCTGTTCCGGCACCCATCGCCCTTGAGTCATTCGCCCAGAGAAAATCCCTCGCCCAGTGATCCCTCCTGCTCCAATAGCTAGCATCGAATTTTCGAGGTTCATCACCGAGTCTTTATTCCGTTTTTTCGCTTCTGCGGGGCGTAACCAAACATCAATACGTTGCTGCTGGTGGGGTTGTAGTACATTATTAAAGACATAGTTACTACCAACCGCCAAACCGCCAGTGAGTAAAAACCCAGCCATCATCACTGGTATAATCTTGGTTCTAAAGTTCAGGTACTGTCGATAAGTCATCGCTATCAAGGCAAGGAGTGCAGCCCCCAGGCTGTATGTTCCGTAACCTTCCCGATAGCCAAATATCAGGAGTACACCAAATAATAACAGGCCACCGAACCAAAGTAAACCTTGTTCCTTCTCATATAAAATGTAGATCATAACGACCACCCAAGCCAACAACAAAATCATCACCAGAGGAGGTACTAAAATACTTAAAACAAAGGTTACTCCACCCACAATTCCGATAACATAAAGCAGAGGGTTAAGCCCTTCTCGGAACATTACGATAAAAAACGACATGAAGACCAGCGCAGAACCCGCATCTGGCTGTAAAAGCACCAAGCCCGCTGGCAATATAAATAATCCTGCCACCTGAATCGCTTGTCGGGTATTACGTAGATCAATACTCCAATGCCCCAGGTAGGCTGCTACCCCCAGGCAAGTACCAAATTTGGCCAATTCAGATGGTTGAAAAGAAAAACCTCCAAAAGTAAACCAAGAGGTCGCTCCCTTAATCGTCGTACCTATCAGCACCACCAGCACCAAGCTGGCTATCCCTCCGCCATAAATCAAATAAGCGAAGGTTTGCCAAAATTTGTAATCGAGAAAGAAAAAGATAAATGAAAAGACCAGTAGGCAAATAATGATCCACAAAACCTGCTTGCCCGACTGCATATGGAAGAGAAAATCTGCCAAATTCTCTGGCGCGCCCGACTGCTGTACATCTACTGAATAAATAAAAATCCCTCCTATCCCCACCAGTGCCAGGTAGAAACAGAACGTGATGTAATCAATATTCAGTAAATACGTTTGCCGATTATCGGACATGGTCTTTGCTGTGAAGAGTATAAGGTAAGAAGGTAGAGCGTGTCAAGTAATAGAAACCGGCTTACTTAATGCTAAGTATTTTGTGCTGTCTCTAATAGTAATTCAGTAGCTCGCCCTTGGCGATAGCATCGTCTCGAACCAGGTACAGCCCTTCGTATTCACGACTAAGGATATACTTCAACCGCAGCGCATCGCGCTTGGTACGAAAAGCCCCCGCTTGCAACTTGTAGTAAGGGCGGCTGTGCTCCCAGTCTACAGGAATATTGGGATAATGATAACGAAAGGATTGCTGAACACTTTCCAGTCGCTCACGACTGGTTGTTGCTAAAATCTGCACTCTCCAACCGGAGACCGTATTCTGTGACTGATTCACGGCCGTATACTGATCCAGCATATCTCCGATGATAGGATCCATTTTTACCTGAACACTTTGCCCCATGAGGAAGCAACTGAACACCATTAACGGCAGGAGGAAAAGATATTTTTTCATAAGGAATGTCCGATTGATTTTTACCAAATACAAAGCAACCAGACAAAGATAAGGAAGAAACTTTACTTATTCTTCGCCCACAATTGCTACGCCTCTGGAAGCTCCTAGCCGGTCTGCACCAGCCGCTATCAATGCCTTGGCATCTTCCAGTGTGCGGATACCTCCGGAGGCCTTGATCTTGATCTCTTTTTTTAGCGTAGACCGCAAAAGACGAATAACCTCGGGAGTAGCCCCCGCTCCATTGAAGCCCGTTGATGTTTTTACGTAATCGGGCACGAGATCATTACAGATTTTACAGACCTCCAGTATTTCCGACTCGGTCAGTAAAGCCGTTTCTATGATTACTTTGATCTGCTTGGCGCGTAGATGGCAAGCGGTGAGCATCCGGTCGATATCGTTGCGTACAAAACTCCAGTTGCCATTTTTAGCGGCTGCAATATTGATAACGATATCAAACTCATCAGCACCTTCATCAATAGCCCGCTTAATTTCTTCAACCTTGGCAACAGTAGCAGAATAACCTAGAGGGAAACCAATAACCGTAGCTAATTTAACGGGGCTGCCATCTAGCGCTTGGCGCGCTTGGGCTACGTAAAAAGGAGGCACACATACAGCTGCAAAGCTATAGTCAACCGCTTCTTGGCAAATCTGTTTGATTTCCGCAAGCGTCGTATCCGGTTTGAGCACGGTATGGTCAATAAAAGAGGCGATGTTCATCAAAAACTGGGGTTAATTCATGGGGTGTTTACGGAAAATTCGGCTCCATTTTAGATACCTGAATTTAAATTCGCAAACATAAAAGTCATACTATTAAGAGGCAAGATAGCGCAATTAAACAAATATTTAATATTGAAGAAAGGTTCCTTTTATACCTCAACACCCAATTTATTAGCCATCAACGCTTTAAGGTAGAAGAATAAATTTATTGACTTTCGCTATTTCTATCTAAAACCAACAAGCTCCACCCTGATTACCAGAATGGAGCTTGTTAAAAACAAGGGCATATTAACAATTATGCACCACGTCCGTGGCACTGCTTGTACTTTTTACCACTTCCACAAGGACAAGGATCATTGCGCTTCACCTTCTTCTCTTCTCGCTTGAAGGTTTCTGGCTTCTGTCTCCGTCCACCCTGCCCAGCGCTCTGTGCAGCTGCACGCTGCATCCGTTCGCCTTCATCAGCCGTTTTATTGGTGCGAGTGGCCTTCAGGTTCGTTTTCTGTTCCTTGGCTTGCTGCACGTCCTGGTTGAGTGCCAAACCACCTTTTGCCAGATAACTGGTCACCGATTCGTTGATTTCTAAAATCAACCCTTCAAATAACTTAAAGGATTCCATTTTATAAACAACCAAAGGATCTTTTTGCTCAAACGAAGCTGCTTGTGAAGAATCCTTCAACTCATCCATCCCGCGCAGATGGTTCTTCCATTTTTCGTCAATGATGGCCAGCGTTACTGCTTGCTCAATATCACGAACCACGGATTTGCCCTCACTCATCACTGCTTCTTTCAGGTCAGCAGTTACATTTAGCGGATGGGTACTACCATCGGTAAAGGGCAGCAAGATACGCTTGTAACGATCGCTCTGTGTTTCGTAAACATGCTTGATTTGAGGCATGATCATTTCCGAAATCTTCAGGTATTTACGCTCGTAGAATTCTTTAAACTGCGCTTCTACGATCTCTACCAGCTCTTCGGCCTTCCGTTCCTGAAAATCAGCAGCATCCATCTTGGGGTCCAAACCAAGGGTAGATACACACGCCCGCTCGAAGGTTTCAAACGAACCACCTTCTTTATGGGCGTACACCAGTTCATCTATTAAGCTGCCAAACATATTATTCAAATCCACACTCAGGCGCTCTCCTTCCAAAGCATTATCACGCTTTTTGTAGATCGCCTCACGCTGGATATTCATTACATCATCATACTCCAAAAGACGCTTACGCACACCGAAGGCGTTTTCTTCCACCTTTTTCTGTGCACGCTCTATCGACTTGGTCACCATCTTGTGCTGAATAACCTCGCCTTCTTGATGGCCCATGCCATCCATTAACTTAGCAATTCGTTCCGACTGAAACAGTCGCATCAGCTTATCTTCCAGCGAAATGTAAAACTGTGAACTACCAGGATCTCCCTGACGTCCGGCACGCCCTCGCAACTGGCGATCAACCCGCCGCGAATCGTGACGCTCCGTACCGATAATTGCCAGACCACCAGCAGCCTTCACCGCATCATTGATCTTGATATCCGTACCACGTCCAGCCATGTTGGTCGCAATGGTCACATTACCTGCGCGGCCCGCTTCGGCCACAATTTCTGCTTCTCGTTGGTGCTGCTTGGCGTTCAGTACATTATGGCTAATGCCACGCATGTTCAGCAAGCGGCTTAGTTTTTCCGACACATCTACCGTAGTTGTACCTACCAATATCGGACGCCCTGCTTCACTCAGCTTTACAATATCTTCCGCAACAGCGTTAAACTTCTCCCGCTCCGTTTTATATACCATGTCCTCGCGGTCATCGCGCTGAATAGGTCGGTTGGTAGGAATAACCACAACATCCAGCTTGTAGATTTCCCACAATTCACTCGCCTCCGTTTCCGCCGTACCTGTCATACCCGACAGTTTGTGGTACATCCGGAAATAGTTCTGTAGCGTTACCGTAGCATAGGTTTGGGTTACATCCCCCACCTTTACGTTCTCTTTAGCCTCCAAGGCTTGGTGCAATCCATCGCTGTAACGACGACCTTCCATCATCCGGCCGGTCTGTTCATCTACAATTTTCACCTGCCCGTCCATCACGATGTAATCCTCTTCACGCTCAAAAAGCGTATAAGCTTTCAACAACTGGCTCATCGAGTGTACCCGCTTGGATTTCACCGAATAATCTTGCGCCAATTTGTTTTTAGCATCCGCTTTTTCTTGGTCAGTCAAGGCACCATCTTTATCGATGTTTACCATCTCCATCGCAATATCCGGCATCACAAAAAAGCCAGGATCGTCTTTACCTTTAGACAGGTACTCAACGCCACGCTCCGTCAATTCTACCTGGCGGTTCTTTTCGTCAATCGTAAACAGTAGCGGGGCATCCGCAATGTGCATGTGCTTAGACTGCTCCTGCATATAAAAGTTCTCAGCCTTCTGCAAGACCACTCTCACTCCTTCTTGGCTAAGAAACTTAATCAATGGACGGTTCTTGGGCAGTGCACGGAAAGAGCGTAACAACGCCAACCCAGCCTGTCCTTCTTCATTACCAAGGTTTCCTTCTTTAAAGGCTTTCTTCGCTTCGTTCAAGTACTCTGTAGCCATCTTGCGCTGCTCTCCGAGCAACCGCTCCACGAAAGGCTTTAGCGATATATACTCCTGATCATCAGCTCCCTGGGGTACTGGTCCAGAAATAATCAAAGGCGTCCGTGCATCATCAATCAACACCGAATCTACCTCATCTACCATTGCGTAGTGGTGCTTGCCCTGTACGCGTTCATTGGCGTTGCGCACCATGTTGTCACGCAAGTAATCAAAACCAAATTCGTTGTTGGTACCGTAGGTTATATCACAACCATAAGCGGCAATACGCTCTGGCGAATGAGGCTTATACTTATCAATACAGTCGATGGTCAGGAATAAAAATTCCATAATCGGCCCGATCCATTCACAGTCACGACGAGCGAGGTAATCGTTCACCGTAATAACGTGTACGCCTTTCCCCGACAAACCATTCAAATACGCCGGCAGAGTTGCTACCAGGGTCTTACCTTCCCCCGTCTGCATCTCCGCAATCTTACCGTCGTGCAGTACCATACCACCAATCAGCTGCACATCGTAGTGCACCATATTCCAGGTAATCTCTCCACCAGCAGCCAGCCAGTTATTCTTCCAAACAGCCTCTTCACCTTCCAGACTGACGTAGCCTTTTTTGCTATTGCCAGCCAACTTGCGGTCATGCTCAGAAGCTGTTACTCGCAGCGTTTCATTGTTAGAAAAACGATAAGCTGTTTCTTTCACTACCGCAAAAGCCTCAGGTAAAATTTCTTTCAGAATCACCTCCTGCTCTTCGTCACGTTGCTTCAACAAAGCATCAATCTCCTTAAAGAGCTGCTCCTTGGCTTCAATGTCAGTACCTTCAGCAGCCTCCTTCTTCAGTTCCGCAAGTTCCGTATCAATCTCACTGAGATAAGAAGCTATACGTGACCTAAACTCCTGGGTCTTAGCACGCAATTCATCGTTTGATAGCTTGGTCAGTCCTTCATGGGCTTCGTGAATCTCTTCCACTATGGGCTGGTAAATAGCCACATCGCGGTCGTATTTCGTTCCGAACATATTCTTTAGTCCGGAGGTGATGTTCTTAAACATATATCTTGTATTGGGTACTCGTCCGTATTGCGCAAAAAATAAATTGATCCTTCTTTTGGGTTTTTCAAATAGCTAATACGCTTAGAATGGGGCGCTTAATTAACTATTAAAAAAAACGTCGGCTAAATTTATTTTTGTGCTGTTCCTTAAAGTACACGCTATGTAATGGCAACTCAATAAAAACGCAAAGATAACACTAATCGCTTTTTAAAACGATCAGCTTTTGGTAATCATTTGCTTATTCCCCTTTAATGCAGATATTATACCAAAACGATTACCGCGCCATAATGTCAGAAAATTGTCACCCTCGCCTGACGTTGTTGCAGAACCTAGAGGATTTTAACCCTCATTTCGGCAGCCACCTTCGTTGCCTCGGTGCCAGGCTGTACGCTCTCATGCAGTGCTGCGCATTGCATACCGCTGCCATCCTTGCTGCTGCTCACTCCGTTGCGCCGAGCTTCGCGCTCACGCGCTACGCATCACTTAGCGACCTTCGCTTAGAGCTTGTTGGGGTATTTGCGAACTGATTTTAGCTT
>NZ_JBOEFX010000002.1:0-778 GCF_050633125.1 Lewinella sp. | reverse complement strand
AAATTCCCCAACAAGCTCTTAAATATTCTTCTTACAGTTTATTTGCCAAAATCGCTGATAAGGCTTACCCTCCACAATCTTTGCAGGCTCACTGATCTCTTTCGCTTCCATCAAGCCATATTCACCAAATTCTCTTTCTACAGAAGCTTGATCATAAAAAAACAATTGTACCCCATGCTTGGTTTCAAACCTATCAGTGCTCAATTCCTTACCCTCTCCATAAGCAGCCGAATGCGTTGAGATGGCCACAAAGACCATATACCCTCCGGGCGCAAGCTGAGCGTAACAATCATTAATAAGTTTTGCCCGCTCCCCTGAATCCAACAAATGAATCAGAGCGTAACAAAAAATCCCCTCATATAACTCTTCATCAAATGGCATCTCCCCCACAGCACCATGGTGAACCTTGACCTCGTCTCCAAAATGCTCTTTTGCCAATCCAATCGCCGTTGCCGAGATCTCTATGCCTGTAACATCGAACCCATTGTCCATGAAAATTTTTGCATTCCTGCCATAGCCAAATCCCGGTATCAGGATTTTGCACACCCCTTCTCTTTTAAACAGCTCCAACACTTCCATGACGCAATCAGCGGGTGCTAGGCCCCACATCGCCTTCTTATCTCTAAAGCTGGTTTCCCAAAATTCGGCCATTTCTGTTGCTATTTATGCTGTACCAAAGGGCTTGCTAACAAACCTGAATTCAACCAAACAAGAAAGATAAGGACATTTAAATAGATAAAAAAAAGCTTATATACCCTTTTATGAACTTATATGGTTC
>NZ_JBOEFX010000001.1:0-110287 GCF_050633125.1 Lewinella sp. | reverse complement strand
CGAGTTGGATTTGATGCGGATAGCTCTATCCAGATTGGGGCTATCCATAATACAGTCTTCTACATACACATCACTTACGCCTGCGGAGATTTCACTCCCCATGACAACTCCTCCGTGGCCGTCTATCATTTTGCAACCTCTTATGATAATCCGCTCACTCTTGATGCCGACGCGGCGGCCATCTTCATTTCTGCCCGATTTGATAGCAATACAATCATCACCTGTATTAAAGGTGCAGTTTTGGATGAGTATATTTTTTGAATATTCGGGATCACAGCCATCATTGTTTGGACCATGACTTTCTACCGTCACACCATCGACGGTAATGTTATTGGACTTTATTGGGTGGATGACCCAGAACGGAGCATCAACTATTCTCACACCTTGGATCAAAATGTTTTCACATTCAAAAAACTCTATGAAGCTCGGACGCAGGTAGTAACCTTCTCCGAAAATCCGTTCGCCAACAGGCATTCCTCCTTCTGAAAGCTCGATAAGTCTATCACGGCTTGAAGGGTCTTTTTGGCACGGCTGCCCTTCTTTCCAACCGTATTCTTTACTGCCTTTCCATTGCCACCAATTGGCATTGTTTGCCTGCCCATTAAGCAAGCCTTCTCCTGTTACTGCGATATTTTTTTTACCAAAAGCATAAATCAGAGGAGAATAATTCATTAATTCCGTCCCTTCAAAGGAAGTATGAACAACAGGTAGGTAATCACTAGGAATTGTACTGAATTTTATTTCAGCTCCCTTTTCTAAATGGAGTCGGACATTATCTAATAAATGGATAGGCCCCGTATGGTAAATACCTTCAGGTACGACGACCATACCACCGCCAGATTGATTACAAGCTTCAATAGCTAATTTAAAGGCATCAGAATCCGTGCCTTGTGCTGCCTTGTAGTCTAATACATTAAACTGAGTATCATTAAAAACAGGTACCTGGATGGTTTTCTCTATCTCTCTACAAATATCCCACGCAGTGACATTGGTACTACTTTCAATCAGGTCTCCATCCTGGCATGAATAAAAAAGAATAGCACAAAACAAAAACAGGATAAATCGTATACTCGGCTTCATGAATAGTAATTGGTTTACGTGAACTAGCCACAAACATAAACCCGTGCCAAATTTTTCACTATTCCATTATCACCAAACACCTAACAATTTCTAACATCGACTGAAAATCAGAATAAAATTCTGACCAAAGCATCAATAAATACAGGAGTTTAACTCAATAAGATCGTCTAAAATTTAGCTTCCATGTCGAATAAAAAAAGGTGTTCGATAAGTAAATACACCTATCAAACACCTTATTTTTTTTACTAATTGCTTTCACAATTAGTTTTCCTTTCTGCTTACTCCATTATCAAACGGCGAGTAGTCAAGCCTTCCTCCGTTCGGAATTGAAGGATATAAACTCCAGCAGATAGATAACCCATATCTAAAGTTTCGCGGTAGAAGTTGTCATACTGGAAGCTTTCTAGTAAGCGACCTTCTATACTACGAATTTGCACATCTACCCGCTTGGTCATTGGCTGAGGCAAACTGAGTACAAACTGACCGGCAGTAGGGTTTGGGAACAAGCTTAATGGTAGATCTTGCACCAAGTTCTCTGTTGACTCAATGATCCCATTAAGGATCGTAATTACAGAGCTACATAACTCTTCACCGCCATTATCTGTACAAGCAGTATTGGCAACTGTGACCAGATTGCCCATCAGAGAAATATCATCTACGTACCAACCTTCGCGAGCATTGCTGTCATTTGATCCAAAACGGAAGCGAATCAGTACCGTTTCTCCGGCATAAGCCGTAAGATCTACGACAGAACGAATAAACTCACTACCATTTGTACCATTAAAAGCAGGGCGACCACTCAATGGATTACCAGACCCCGACTCTAACTCACTATCATAGCCATTTTCGATAAAGTTATCGGCACCGACATCTTCCCAATCCGCTCCACCGTTGATGGAAATTTCTACAACCCCGCCATCAACATCTACTTCAGTACTGTACTGGTGATAAAAGACCAATCCAGGATTCAAGCCATCAAGAAATACGGGTTCCTCTAGGACCAGAAGTTGATCACTCACTTCTTCTACACTACGTGCAAAGAAAGACACTAATCCAGTATTGGTGTTATTGAGACGTAGTTGCCAAGTAGTACTAGAAATAGGGCTGGTAAAATCCCAGTTACTGGCGCCTGAAATCATATCTTCAAAGACAGGATAAGTACCTTCAGCATCGTCTGTTTGCAATTGGTAAGTACATGTGAAAGCTTGTCCACTAGCCGCATCCCCTAAACTGATCATCAAGACCCCATCTTCTACCGTAAGGTCACAATCAGAGCTACCATCTACCAGTGTCGTTCCTTCAGGAAGTTGATCAATTACAACAGCATCAGTGATGCCATTAGTACGACCATTCACGATATCAAGCTGGTAAGTGATAACATCACCAGCAAAAGCTTCAGCAACGGCGGTTTTAGTCACACGATAAGCTGGCGGACAGGTATCAGGCTTGTCGAAAGCTTCCACTCCTACCGTTGCACTAACTCCCAGGCCACGACGAGCAAAGGTTTCCCAGATCAAACAACGGTTAACACCACCGTTATTGGCTTCGTCTGCTTCCAGGATAGCATCCCTAGCTTCGATGAAGCCGGGATTACAAGGCTGTAATTTCAAGCCATCCATCACCAACTGAACAGCAATATTATTGCCACCGGTTCCATTGTATAGGTCATCATCAAAACCGTATTCATCAACCAGGTTCCAGTACATATCCCATATCATCACGCACCATACTGAGCCAACGCCGTGAGGTACAGTAGCAGTAGCAACATCAGCATAAGTATGAGGATCAATGGTCATATCCCGAGAATAAGGGAAGGGCCGGATACCACCGCCGGTAATTGGCTCACCACTAACATAAGTGCCAATACCACGAGCATCTTCCGCAAAATCAGCAGAGGTGGTAGTCATCGTTAAAGCAAAAAAGTCACTCCATCCTTCACCAGCTTGTTCTGGCTGTTGATTCGTAGATAGACATCCACCCTGATTAGGGCCAGCCGTAAGGCGATTAGAGATACCGTGTCCATATTCGTGAACAATTACCCCATTGTCAAAATCACTATCTAAGCCAGAAGGGCCAGGCTGTGGGACATCCACAAACATTGCTGTTAATTGGAGCATTACACCAGGTAATGCCATTTTTAACACATTACAATCCTGAAGGCTGACCATAAAGGTTGGAATATCCACCTGATCACCAGCGACACCACCATTCATCTCAAAGATGGGTTCGCCGATATTGTTACAGATCATCACTGCTACTGCTCCTGCTTCCTGAGCAGCCAATGCTTTTCCACCAAACCCACAATCTCCACGGTCAATCATAGCAATTTTACCAATTAGCTCGTCACCATTTATGATAGGTTCGCAAGCATCACTACTTACACCGATGGTGTCACTTACAAGAACGACTTCTAACTCTAAGGAACCATTAGGCAGGTCACTACCAAAGTCGCCCTGTACAAATTCGTAACTCCCTTGAACTGATTCAGGTGCTGTTACTTGCAGGAATGGCAGAGGAAGATTAGGTAGACTACCTCCCCAAAGATACATTTGCATCCGAGGGCGTCCTCCATCATTAGGGGTGGCGAAGTTAGCATTTCCTGTTCCATTACCATCAAGCGCCTCTGCTCGTACGTAGTCGCCATCATCACCGCCACGATCATAGTTATTCATCTGAAAATTGCCCGATTCTTCATCAAACCCATATTGATACATAACATCATGAATGAGGTTATTCCAATAAAACAGGTTGGTTGTAGCCGCATCCAGCTGCGAATAAGGGCGGCTAAGACTAAGGTCTAATGGAAAATCAAAACACAGAGAATCACCTCCATCAGGTTCACCTCCAATGGACTCATTCTGGCTATAAATATCGTGGTAGGCATGTACATTGTTACCTCGTGTGATGGTATACTCATGGCCTTCTTCGCCATCGACATCATGCCAACCAAAAGGAGAAGCTACCTCATCGGCAGGGTCAACCAATAGCTCCCGTGGGCCATGATTGGGACTTTCTGTATAAAGTGGAAACGCACGGTAACTTCCTTCATCACCTGGGCCTGTTAAAAAGGAGAATACAGCAGGTACACTTACCTTATCCTCCGGGCACTCTTCGTGCGCAGGATGGTCAAACTCACAGTGAACTACTTGATCATGATAATCCAGCATTTCGCCAGTAAGGGCATCTACCCGAGCCATCCACCAGTGATTAGCCGTTGTTTCGTAATAATCTACATTCCAAACCAAGCGAACTTGCTCGTTCAATGGCTGATACATTAAGCTGACTTTGATCGGTTCTAAAGCCAAGCCATCATGGTCAAAAACAAATTCACGTGGGTTAGTTTGCTCAACTAACTTCAGACCACCATCTATTGGTAGGCCAAAATAAGTTTGCACTGCGGTTACGGCTTGTGCTGGTGTAATCCCTGCTTCACTAGCATTCACCTTATTAGACAGGTCCGGCACGAAGCGATTCCCTAAACTAAGCATTCTGCCATCAGCTAAAATGTTTAGATTCAGAATAGCATTATGAACAGGAATGTCCAAATGTAACTGTTGCAAATAAACATGGGTCAGCTTATTGTGCTTGGTGACAACCTTGCTACTTACTTGGTAATTGGCAACATCTCTGGCCGTAAGGCCCAAGTTGTCATAATTTGTTTGTAGGTGTTGGTCTGCCACTTCTAGTGGTCGATCAACTTGGGCCATAAGCATTTGGCAGCTTAGTAGTATTGCCAGCCCTAGAATTGTTGCGTTTTTTAACATACAGTACAAGTAGTAAATAGTTAGAAATTGAAGGTTTACAGATGCTGTGCACTCTCGTAACGTAATATCCGGATATTACTTTTGGTTCACGGCCCGTGAAATTAATGTACTTTGATAAATATATAGGAAGAATAGAAAAGTAGTTTCTTCTTGGGGCCGACAGTCTGTAGCATTTTATCTAACTTTGTGTCCCGTAATCGTTTTTCAGCGTCTTCAATATAATTCATGACCAAGTATATTTTCGTTACGGGCGGGGTTACTTCTTCCCTAGGCAAAGGCATTATTGCCGCTTCGCTAGCCAAACTCCTGCAAGCCAGAGGCTTCTCTGTCACCATCCAAAAGTTTGACCCTTATCTCAATGTAGACCCGGGCACGCTTAATCCTTATGAGCATGGCGAATGCTTCGTTACAGATGATGGTGCCGAAACAGATCTGGATCTCGGGCATTACGAACGTTTTTTAAATGTTCCTACTTCTCAAGCTAATAATGTTACCACTGGTAGGATTTACCAAACGGTAATCAACAAAGAGCGAGCAGGGGATTATTTAGGAAAAACCGTTCAGGTGATTCCCCACATTACAGATGAGATTAAGCGCCGTGTACAACTTTTGGGAAGCACCCAAGAATATGACATCGTCATCACGGAACTTGGCGGAACGGTAGGTGATATTGAGTCACTACCTTATATAGAAGCTTTACGCCAAATGAGGTGGGAACTAGGTACTGATAATTGCCTGGTGGTTCACCTGACCTTGATTCCTTATTTAAGTGCTGCTAAGGAGTTAAAAACTAAACCTACCCAACACTCGGTAAAACAACTGCTCCAATCAGGTATCCAACCGGATATTTTGGTATGCCGTACAGAGTATCCCATTACGATGGAAATCCGACGGAAGTTGGCCCTGTTTTGTAATGTCGAAGTAGGCTCTGTTATTGAAGCGCGTGATGCGGAAACCATTTACGATGTTCCATTACTTATGCTTAAAGAACAGTTGGATACGACTGTTATTCGTAAACTGAGGCTTCAAGATCGCAAAGAACCTGACCTTTCTCGGTGGAAAGAGTTCCTGGGCAAACTAAAAAACCCTTCTTCTGAAGCAAGAATAGGATTGGTAGGCAAATACAATGAATTACAAGATGCCTACAAATCTATCCACGAGGCTTTTGTACATGCCGGTGCTATTAACGAATGTAAGGTTAGTGTTATTCCCATTCATTCTGAGCAACTGGAAGGCGATATGAAAAGTGTAGCCAAAGCGCTTAGAGACCTCGATGGTATTTTGGTAGCTCCTGGCTTTGGAGAAAGAGGTATTGAAGGAAAAATCCGGGCAATTCGCCATGTGCGTGAGAACAACATCCCCTTCTTTGGAATTTGCTTGGGAATGCAGTGTTGCGTAGTTGAATTTGGTCGTAACGTCCTTCAGTTGGAACAAGCCTCTTCTACGGAAGTTAGCCCTAATACTCCCAATCCCGTTATTCACTTAATGTCTGATCAGAAAGATGTTACCCAAATGGGCGGCACTATGCGTCTGGGGTCTTATGATTGCAACTTGAGGCGTAATTCCAAATCAAGTAAAGCCTATGGCAGCCTCTCCATTACAGAACGTCATCGTCATCGATATGAGTTTAACAACCAATATCGAGCCCAATATGAGAAAGGTGGATTGGTACCAACAGGAATCAACCCTGCTACCGACTTGGTAGAGATCGTAGAACTGAAAGGACACCCCTATTTTGTAGGTGTTCAATTTCACCCCGAACTCAAAAGTACGGTAGAGAACCCCCACCCTCTTTTTGCAAGTTTTGTGCGAGCAGCACAGGAATATCGTAAAATAAAATAGTGCGTACCTATTTTTGGTTAACAGGGTTTTTGTCACTAGGGATAAGCCTATTGGTCGCTGGAGAACCTTTCTTCTGGGATACGATTCAATTGGGTGCTCGTCATGCCGATTGGTTTTATAATCAACCGCTGAGCACACTATTACTTCCGGATGAAATGGACAGTGGCCACATCCCTGCTTTTGGGTATTACCTGGCTACTTGCTGGAGGCTATTTGGGCAAACCTTATTGGTCAGTCACCTAGCCATGTTTCCATTTATATGGTTAGTGCTGTGGCAAGGATACCGTTTGGTTAATAAACTTGATATAGGGTTTAGATTTGCCACTTTAGCCTTAGCGCTAGGCGTATTGCTACTAGACGCTACTTTGGTTGCGCAACTCAGCTTGGTCAGTCCTGACATTGTATTGATAGGTGCATTCTTTTTAGGAATCAATAGTATCCTAAAGAAGACACCTATTTGGTTAGGCATAGCCATTTTACTGTTGGGACTGACCAGTCTTAGAGGTATGATGGTTGCTTTCGGGCTCTTCCTTTGGCAACTTTCCTTGTTATACCTAGATGGGAGCAAGAAAGACCATCCACTCGCTACTTTCAAGCTACTACTCCCCTATTTACCGGGTGGGCTGGTAGCACTTGCCTACCTTATATATCACTACCAAATCAAAGGCTGGGTAGGTACCCACCCGGATTCACCGTGGGCGGCAAGTTTTGCAAGCCAGGGAGGGCTTAGTATCATTAAGCAAGCGGCTATTGTAGCTTGGCGAATCCTAGACTTTGGTCGCATTTTCGTTGTGATTGCTTTAATGCTGAGTTGGTGGCAAACTGGATGGGTATGGAACAAGTCAATAAGAAGAGCGGCGATTCTTTTACTCATCATGGGTATTACATTGGCCTTGCCTGTGCTCGTGAGTCCGGGCCTATCGCAGCATCGTTATTTACTGCCTGTATACCTTATGGTTGCTTACCTGTTTTTATTGGTAATAAAAGAGGTACAAAATAAAACCTGGGCAACGGCAATGGTCATTGTTGTACTCCTAGGACAAGTAAGTGGTCATTTCTGGGTTTACCCCGATCAGATGGCTCAAGGTTGGGATGCTTCACTGGCACATAAACCCTATTTTGAAGCAAAAAAAGCAGGGTTAGCGTATTTGCAACAAGAAAAAATCCCTTTATCAGCAGTAGGCACAGCGTTTCCTGAAGTTGGTGAACAGCATTTGCGGATGCTCAATAATATGAAAGAAGGCCTTGTTTCCTATGATCTTGACCAACTGCAATACATCTGGTACACAAATATCATGAACGACCTTTCTGATGAAGAGCTGTTAACTTTGCAAACCAGTTGGACACCTGTTTTCACCTTTCGGAAACGGGGGGTCCATTTAGAAATTTACCATCGTAAGTAAAACTATGCGGAAATTAAAATTAGAAGAGCTAGAACGGATCAGCATTGCTGAGTTTCAGAATAAGGATAAGCAGCCTGTTGCTTTGGTATTAGACAATGTTCGCTCTGCTTTAAATGTAGGCTCTGCTTTCCGAACAGCTGATGCTTTTGCTTTGGCTCATGTCTACTTGTGTGGAATTACCGCCCAGCCTCCGCATCGTGAAATCCTAAAAACGGCATTGGGAGCTACCGAAGCGGTAGATTGGACCTATACAGAAACCGTCGAAGAAGCTATTAGTCGCCTAAAAGCAGCCGGCTATCAAATATGGGCAGTAGAACAAGCTGCTGAACGGACTTGGCTTCAAGATTATCAACCAACGGGTAATACACCTATAGCATTGGTGTTCGGTAATGAAGTAAATGGCGTCAGCCAGTCAGTGATGGATGCCGCCAATGGCGCGCTCGAGATTCCTCAATTTGGCACCAAACACTCCCTTAATGTATCTGTTTCTCTAGGAATTACCGTTTGGGAGGTTTTACGGAAGATGGGGAAGGTTTGAAATGGTTAGGTGGTTGGATCGTTCGGTTGTTTGTTGATGGTTGTTGGTTGAGCTCCCTGAATAACGTTGACAGGTTTATCAATTATTCCACTTAAAAATCAAGAAAATGAACTATTGGTTGGTAAAATCAGAGCCTGAGGAATACAGTTTTACTGATCTTGAAAAAGAAGGAACAGGCATGTGGGAAGGCGTACGCAATTACCAGGCGAGAAACAACCTCCGCGCGATGGCGGTAGATGACCAGGTATTGTTTTACCATAGTCGGCAAGGTTTGGAAGTTGTTGGGATTGCAAAGGTGACTACAGAAGCATATCCCGACCCTACTGCCGAAAAGGGCGATTGGTCGGCGATAGATTTAACACCCGTTCGGCGATTACCCAAAGGTGTCAGCTTGAAAGATATCAAGGCCAGAAAAGAGCTTCAAGAGCTTGGACTTGTACGCAATCCGCGCTTGTCAGTGATGCCAATTCCAGCAGATGCGTTTCAAATCATCTTAGCAATGGCAGGTGAAATTTAAGCGTTTGTAAATACTGCCTTGGTAGATTATAAATACTGCCGCGCAATACGATTCTCTGGCTGCCGGTCAGTGAGGTAGAGGTATATCCAGAAACACCACTCTAAGGGCTTCATCAGATAGTAAATCGTATCGGAGACATACTTGTTTTCAAACCAATAATAGTAACGGTGAATTAAGTCCCCAATACGATTATAATTCCGGCGAATCAGACGATGTAGGTACGGAAATTGCTCCATGATTATATCTTCAAAAGCATTGGCGATCAATAATTGGCGATTGCATATAATGAATTTCCCATGCCGCACGCCAAGCCGTTTTGGTCGAACAATATTTGGATGCCCTTGCGCAGCTACAGAGCATAGAAAATGCCCGCCACACTGAACATTATCGCACATATAATCCCATTGCGAAAAGCCATGTTTGTAGGTCTCGGTGAAGGCCCGTATACTAGAATCTGGCTGTTGCCCAAATAGTAACAAAATCGCCGTAACCACCAGTATAACCGGTAAACAAATGATGATCAACACCGGGTATTTTGCCCAAACGGGCAGCCGCAGCACGTGGTTGGCCCAAGCAGTCAATGGATGCTCGTCCGAGAACAAATCCTCCTGCGTTTGCTGTAAAACAGCTTTCTGATTTTCGCTAAGCAGTAGGAGAAAAAGTAAAACAATGGGTACATGCCCCAGCGTAACAGGAAACAGAACCCCTTGAAAAGCAATAAAAACATTAAGAACGATCCCCAGCAAAAGCAAACAATTGACACCGACCTCCAGTAAAGGTGGGGCGAGTTTTTCACGAAAGGCGCTGTAGAAAAAAGCAGCCATGCTCAACGCGATCCATACATAGACCGTCAGGCGGTGTTCCGGAGAGAAGACCGCACTGTCATTACAGCAATCATTGTCTTGTTGAAAATCGAAAATACCAAGATACAACAGCGGAAAGCCCAAAACGACAAGCACTTCCAGTGTACGCGACAATACAGGCCGAAACAAGCGCTTGCCATTGATGCAGTAATACATGAAATCTAGGGCGACCGAGAGACCAATTAAAACTAAGAGCACAACAGGTAAGACGAATAAGATTTCCATCTATTTTGAACATTTTCAGAACAGCGCCTGCTGGTTCATGGGCTGTTCTTCCTTTTTCGGTAGCACTACTGGTGGTAGGTTCTTATCTGGTGCAAAAATTCGCTTTACGACGCGTAGCCGATGGGTGTACTTACCTTCCTGGTAATTGAATATACCATAGTGATCGACAGCATCAATTCTTACTTTTTCATTGACATGAATAATTTTGCTGTCTGGAAGTAAAATACCAGAATGGGTAATTCGTCCTTGTGTATTTTCAAAAAAGGCAATGTCACCCGGCATGGCCTGTTCTACAAAATCAACAGTTTCACCACGATTAACCTGAATTTCAGCAGTACGAGGCAGTTGATAACCTGCAATCTGAAAAGCGAGTTGCACCAATGCTGGGCTATCAATCCCGAAAACCGTACGCCCTCCCCACAGGAAAGGTGCATTGAGCAATTTGCGGGCAATCTTGATCACCATCGCCGAACTCTGCCGAATGTCTTCCGGGAAAACAGCCTGCCCGCTGAAGGTGAAATCATGCGTACCTAGCGAAAAACGCATCCCGTCAAAGAAAGGCAACCGAGAGCCAAGCGTAATAGGCAAAGCCTCATCCGTTCCCATAAGGTTGTGGAAAAGATCCAACGAATAAGCAAAATTCCGACGAAAATCTTGGGTTTCAGCAGGACTAAGGTCCCTCAACTGATTGCTTGGTGTCCAGCCAATGTAGTCATCGTTAAGACAGCGGACTTTGGTCCACTGGCGACCTTTTGTCTCCATAACCTCTACCATTTCTCCAAAGAGTAGTTGAGATCCCATTTCGGAGCGATGGGCAGCACTGGTTCGCACAGGAACCACAGTAAAAGGACAAATGGCGTAGACGGACATTCGCTAGTTATTGGTACACTTCGTAAAAATAGTTTTTTATTCAAAATAAGGAAAGGAAATGCACCGTTATTCCGCTGAGGAATTAAACATCCTTACATTTGTCATTCCTTAGTATTGCTCAAAGAACCGAAATTAAGCGCATGAGATATTATATTCTACTATTTTTTGTGGTATTGATAGGCAGCCAACTCTCGGCGCAAGACCAACATTTTTCCCAATTTTACGCCTCCCCCCTTACCCTCAACCCTGCACTAACAGGTGCCTTGGAAGGTAAGTACCGTGTATCTATGATCTATCGCGACCAGTGGCGTTCGTCGCTGGACAACCCTTATCAAACTTTTTCTGCGGCGGCAGACTTCCGATACAAAGTCAAGCAATACAAGAAACGCTACCGCGATGCAGTAGGTATTGGTGTTGTTTTTTACAACGACAAGGTCAACACCATCAATTTCTCCACCAATCAAATAATGATTTCCGGCGCTTATCATAAAGCCCTTAACCCACAAAGTGATCAATTCCTAAGCCTCGGTTTTCAAGTTGGCATGGTACAGCGTAACATCAATTACGACCAGCTAACATTTGATGACCAATTCAACGGCACAGATCTATTCAATGACCCTACTGGCGAATTATTTCCAGAAAACAACTTTGCCTTTTCAGACTTCCAGGTAGGGCTACATTACAGCTATGCCCCTAGAGGAGAAACAGGGATTTTCGCCGGCGCAGCTATGCATCACGTTCTGGAACCAGAAATGAGCTTCTACTACCGCCAGCTGCCCGATGATGACAAAGATGAGCGCCTGAGTAATACTTTATATCGCAAATATTCCGCACACCTCGGGTTACAGATACCTGTAGGCGAGCGCACGCAGATTTCCCCTCGGGCCTTGTTCTACAGCCAAGGTCCACACCTGACCTTCAATGCAGGCAGTAATTTCCGTTTCCTTGTAAATGAAATTGCAGGTACTGCTATCCATATTGGCGCCTGGGCACGCCCCGTCAACAACGAAGACGACGCCTGGAACCTGGATGCAATTGTAGCCATGTTGGGCATCGAACACCAAAATTTCCTAATGGGCTTCAGCTACGACATCAGCCCTGGTCAGCTAAACCTCAACAACCGTAATCGCAATGCTTTTGAAATCAGTGTAGCCTATCTAGGGGAATATGAAGACGAAACGGTATTGTGCCCTAAGTTTTAAGCCTTAGCGCTTATTCAAGCAGCCACTATTCCGATTTGGGAGCCAAGACATACAAGGGGGGTAATCGTATAATTGCGATCATACAATTACCCCCCTCCTACTACACTAACCTTTTAGAAAAATGAATACCGATCACCCTAGAAAGCCATTCTGGATTTTCCTTTTTTGCGCTTTCATGCAGGTGATTTTGTTTTTATTTATCTATTCTACCGGCTGGTCCATCATCGAGCACTACTATCATCCTTCCAATAAATTTGACTGGGGGCTTACCTTTTTACTAGCTATTTACGCCTTTTTTATTGCGACTTCCGTCCAATGGTTGGTCCTGTTTTTCACCAAAGGAAAATACCTAATAGCCATCAGCGCTATTGTATTTATCACCTTAGCACTATTTATTTACACCTCTTATTACCCTTGGCGCTCACTGTTTCTTTTGGGGTGTTTATTTTCAGCTCAAGCTACCAGCAACCTTATTTTCCGTGGCCTAAGTAAGCGTGTACTTGCATCTGCAGCCAAGAAAAAAAATAGTGCTAGCAATTTACTGGATGACGATTGGGAGTAATTTTGGTCGCTGCCTACTATGGGCCATGCCTTCTCCCGTCCCGACTTTTCTAGTCAGGACGGGATCGGCACCGGGCCATCCGTTCTTACCTTCGGTACCACTGCTGTCCCTTGTCCTTGGTCCATCCTGGCCCCGAGCTTCGGCCTATTGGCCTACGCGCTAAATACTGGGGTAAAACTAGGCCCGCTTCACCATCTCTGTCACCGCCGCTATCCAGCGAGGATCGTCGTTGAGGCTAGGAACAAGATCGACTTTTTCGCCCCCCATCTCTTCAAATTCCTCCTGGTATTCATCACTTATTTCAATGATCGTTTCCAGACAGTCCGCTACAAAAGCAGGGCTAAAAACCAGTATTCGTTTCGCACCTTTTCGGGCTTGTTCTTCCAATACTGCGCTCGTATAAGGCTGCACCCAGGCCTCTGGCCCAAGACGACTCTGGAAGGTGGTCGTATACTTATCCTCTGTCAGTCCTAGTTGGGTAGCAATAGCTCGGGTAGTCGCATGGCATTGCGCAGAGTAACAAAATTGATTGACCAAGCTAATACTCCCACAGCAATTCTCCGTCACCAAACAATGGTTACAGTCATCTGCTTTCCGCAATTGGCGCTGAGGCAAGCCATGAAAACTAAACATGATATGGTCATAGCTTGACAGATCAAACTGACGAGCATTGTCTGCAAAAATATCGATCATCGCCGGCTCATCGAAATACGAATTGACCATCTTGACGTTGGGGATGGTCTCCTTTTTCGCTAACAACCTCATCACCTCTTCATGGATAGACCCCGTAGTAGCACCTGCATACTGAGGAAAGAGTGGAAACACAATAATTTCACTTACTTGCTGTTTCAGCAATCTATCCAAGGCACTCTCTATCGAAGGGTTTTGGTATCGCATCGCTAGCTCTACCACATATTCCTCTTTATTTAGACCTTCCTGTACGCCAGCTGCCAATAATTCGCCATAGTATTTTAGTGGAGAGCCATTCTCTGTCCAAAGCTGCTGGTATAGTTTAGCAGACTTACCCGACCGAAGAGGAGCAATTAAGCCGCGCACCAGCAAGTTTCTAGGAATCCAGGAGTAATCAATCACCCGGCGATCCAAAAGAAATTCTTTAAGATAACGGTAGACAGCTCCACGAGTAGGTGCGTCAGGTGTACCGAGATTAACCAACAAAACGCCTTTCTTGCCAAGCTGTGCCATAAATTTCTTAACTGTTTTTTATTGTAAATGCAAGGATACAACATATTGTCCGGCAAGGGGTTTATGTAAATGGTAAAATCATTGTCAATAATATCAGAAAAGGAAAATGATTAGCTTTGCATTTTTAGCTGAAGCTCATAACCCCAAATAATTTCTATTTATGTCTAAACCGCTCATCCTGGTCACCAATGATGATGGTGTCACTGCTCCTGGTATTAAAATGTTGGTTGAAATCGCCGAGGAATTAGGCGAAGTTGTAGTTGTGGCTCCGGATAGCCCCCAATCAGGCATGGGGCACGCCATTACCCTTAACACTCCGCTACGTATTCACAAGACACGAGCCTTCCCTGATTTGCAAGCCTACGAATGTTCCGGTACACCGGTAGATTGCGTAAAATTGGCCAGGCATGTTGTCACGAAAGACCGCAAGGTTGATCTCTGTGTATCCGGGATCAATCACGGAAGTAATGCTGCAATTAACATCATCTATAGCGGCACCATGTCCGCAGCAATGGAAGCTTCGCTAGAGGGAATCCCTTCCATTGGGTTTTCTTTGCTGGATTACCGCTACGAGGCAGATTTTGCCGCCGCCCGTGGCCACATCAAGATGATTATGGAGCACGTGCTGAAGAATGGCCTTAGCAAAGGCAGCCTCCTCAACGTCAATATCCCTAAATTGCCAACAGAAGAGATCAAAGGCATAAAAATCTGCCGCCAAGCCGATGCTCGCTGGCAAGAAACATTCGCTGAAGCCACCGACCCCCGAGGTCAGAAGTATTATTGGCTAACCGGCTCTTTCGTCAACGATGACCCCGGAACAGATACTGATGTACAGGCGCTGGAAGAGGGCTACATTTCCATCGTACCTTCTCATCATGACCTGACCAATTATGAGGCACTTAAGCATAGCAGCTTGAAGGAGTTGGAGGATTAGTGAAGTCGGAAGTGGGAAAGCGGAAGTCGGAAATAACGAAGTACGCATAGATATAGATGGAGAAATTCCCGACTGTTTACTAAATCCTTCCGACTTCCGACTTCCGACTTTGAAAAACCCTTACACTTTTACACCTTAAAATTATAGACAGCACAAAAATACTTATCGAATATGCGTGATCAATTATGGTTTGGACTCTTGATTGGAGTGGTTGTCCCATTTGTGGGTTATGCCGTTTTGATGATGATTCTTGAACAACTAGGCGCCAGTGAAACACTGGCAGATAACCGTCTAAACTTTGACTTCAAGGAACGTACACTTACCTTGCTGGCATTGGCGATTAATTTGATCCCGATGCGGATTTTCATGCGGGCCTATGCCAATAAAGCGCTTCGTGGTCTTGTTCTCGCTACGCTGGCTTATGGAATGGTTTGGATGTTTTACTTTGGCAGACAGTTACTTGGCTCATGAAGTATTACCTCATTGCCGGAGAAGCCTCCGGTGACCTACACGGTTCCTATTTAATAAAAGCCTTGACTAAGGCTGACCCAGCAGCTGATTTCCGGTGCTGGGGAGGTGACCTAATGCAAGCTGCCGGTGCCAATTTACAGAAGCATTATCGTGACCTCGCCTTTATGGGCTTTGTAGAAGTACTGCTCAACATCAGAACGATATTGGGCAACTTCAAGGCCTGTAAAACGGATGTATTAGCGTATCAGCCTGACGTGCTAATACTGGTGGATTACCCTGGCTTTAATCTACGTATGGCCAAATGGGCCAAGCAGCAGAGCATAAAAGTCTTTTATTATATTTCGCCCCAAATCTGGGCATGGCACAGTAGTCGCGTTCATCAGATCAAGGCTAATGTGGACGAGATGTTTGTGATCCTCCCTTTTGAGCAAGATTTTTATGCCAAATACGGAATGGAGGTCAATTTCGTTGGTCACCCATTATTAGATGTCGTTCATGACCACAAAGCCGACCCTGATTTTCGGCGAAAAAACCAACTCTCTGACCAGCCTATTATTGCGCTTCTGCCCGGCAGCCGAAAACAAGAAATCAGTAGAATGCTCTCAGTATTACTTGCGACTGCTGATCATTTCCCTGGTTACCAGTTTGTCGTCGCTGGAGCTCCTTCTCAGGATAAAGACTACTACTTATCCCTTTTTGCAAAATTGGGGCGGAAGAACAAGGTACACCTAGTAGAAGGACAGACCTACACGCTTTTGCAAAACGCAGAAGCTGCATTGGTCACTTCTGGCACCGCTACCCTGGAAACAGCCCTGCTAGAATGTCCACAGATAGTCTGCTACCGTGGAAGCAGTATTTCTTATGCTATAGCTAAGCGATTGATTAATGTAAAGTACATTTCTCTGGTTAACCTCATCATGGACGAGGAACTCGTTTTGGAACTTATTCAGGATGAGTTTAATGTAAAACAGACAACACAAGCACTCACCAATCTTTTAAAAACAGGCGAAAAAGAACGGATTGCCAAAGGCTACCAACACCTAAAAACAAAACTTGGTGATGGTGGAGCAGCCGTTAGATGTGCAAAAACCATGGTTGATCGCTTACAGGAGTAAAATAAATTATATTTTTTTATCATGCATTAATCACTAACAACCTATTGATTACACAAAAAAGAGCATACCGCTTTCTTTACATAAGCTACCGTTCCCTCATCTACATATTATTAAATTAAATAAATTATACTTTTTTATCATAAAAAGAGGCCTCCTGAAGAGTTTGGCACACATTTTGATTTATTACTATACGAAGGCAAGATGCAATGCATCACATGGTGAAATTATTTAATATTATATTTTTTCACCATATTTGCCTAACACAATGAACTACTACTTTTGATAACCGGTGTCGAATGAGGTTGCAGAAAATGTTTTTTTTAAATTTCTCTGCATAACAAAAACGGCCCCCTTCACATGTAACACTATGAAAAATTTTACGACCATTCTTACCAATGTTAGGTTTCACCCTTTTGTACCATTAAGGGAATGATTGTACTTCTCGTACGAATCATTTAATCTACACTTCCGCTTTATCAAGGCTATTTAACCAAGAAGACCCAGCGCTTGCTGGTACCTCCTACCCGTTAACGTTACTTACAACGGTTTGACCTGTTGTAAGCGTGGAACACTATTACTTAAACCTTTGCTACCTTTCACAGGGTGGCCTGGGAAGCTCATGCCCAAACAAATTACATCATGAAAAATTTTACACTATCGCTAGAAGCGCTACTCTTGATTTTTTTATTGCTTGCAGGCTTGTACGGAGCTCGCACTATTATGAAAGGAGAAGACGTGTCTCCCGGATTGGCCTCGCCTCGGCAGGAAGAACCAGCAATGGTAATGGCTACAGAAACAACCGAAGATGTTTATCAAATACATCTTCCCAAATAAAATCACAATTATTCGAATGACTAGATAGAAGTCATGCTAAAATTCAACATCCATTTCAATGTAGAATTTCCAAACAAGCTCTAAAAGTTGTACCTTATAGCACAAGTAATATGCCTATGGAATACTTTAGACAAATGATGGAACGCTCGGCCTTCGGGGTTTGCAGCTATCTGGGAGAAAAAATTGGCTTGGCTAGCAGCCGGGTGAGGCTTTACTTTATCTATATCACCTTGCTTACGCTTGGTTCGCCAATCATTATTTATCTTTTTGCTGCTTTTTGGCTCAACATTAAGCGGTATATCAAAAAAGGTAGAAACATGATTTGGCAATAAGCACTAATTTCTTCCTTTCCAGGCTATTTCCTCTACTCCTAGCTCATGAGACAAGTAGCGAGCTAACACGAAAAAATAATCAGACAAGCGATTTAGGTAATGAAGTGCCCGAGCATTGATTGGTGTCTCTATATGCATGCGCACACATTGACGTTCGGCTCGGCGGCAAATAGTTCGCGCCAGATGTGCGTAAGATACTTGGGGATGGCCACCTGGTAAGATAAAATTACGCAAGGGCTGCAAGGTCGCGTCCATGCGATCCATTTCTTTTTCCAACAACTCCACATCTTCTTCAAGAATATCCAATGCGACCTCCTTGTCTTCTTTAGGAGGGGTTGCCAAATAAGCCCCCAGGCTAAACAATCGATTTTGAATAGTGGAAAGAACAGCCTTTTCTGCTTCTAGCGATATATGGTCTCTCAACAAACCAATAAAAGCATTGAGTTCATCCAATGTTCCATAAGCTTCAATCCGGTCATGTGATTTTTTGACGCGCTGCCCCCCAAAAAGACCAGTCTCACCTTGGTCACCCGTTTTAGTATAAATCTTCATAAGCTAAGTTTGGACAATCAATATTGTAAAAGTGTAAGGGTGTAAGGGTGTAAAAGATGGGCCTGCCAAGGTTAACCATCTAACTATCAACCATCAACCACCCTAAATTTACTGATCCCGTAAATAACGGTGGGTGGGATCATCGACACTTACGATATTTTCGTTTTTGATGTCAGACTCTACTTCACCATCACGTAAACGAATAATACGATGAGCATGCTCTGCAATATCTGGTTCGTGGGTTACGAGAATGACCGTATTGCCTTTGCTATGGATGTTTTCAAAAATCTTCATGATCTCAATGGAGGTCTTGGTGTCCAGGTTACCTGTTGGCTCATCGGCCAGAATGATGCTGGGGTTATTGACCAAAGCTCTGGCAATAGCCACCCGCTGGCGCTGCCCGCCTGACAATTCATTGGGTTTGTGATCTACGCGATCACCGAGGCCTACCTCTGTAAGTACCTCTTGTGCGCGAGCCTCCCTATCTGCTTTTGACCAGCCAGAATACACCAATGGCAAAGCCACGTTATCTAGTGCAGAGAGGCGTGGAAGCAGGTTAAAAGTCTGAAAGACGAAACCAATCTTGCGGTTTCTTACTTCAGCCAACTCTCCATCCGTCATGGTGCTGACATTGATATCATCCAGAAAATAATCGCCCTCGCTAGGTGTATCCAGGCAGCCTAGGAGATTCATCAGCGTGGATTTCCCAGAACCAGAAGGCCCCATCAACGCAACATAATCGTTGACAGATATTTCGACATCAACCCCACGCAGCGCGTGTACTTTGGTCGTTCCCATGTCGTAAGTCTTCCGTAAATCTTTCGTAGATATAACAACAGCCATGCAAGGTGATTTTTAAAAAATTCTTAACTACAAATCAATTACTTTTGGAACACGGAAGAAAGTACCGTCCTGATCTGGCGCATTGCGTAAAGCAGCTTCCCGATCTACTTGGTTGCTTATTAGATCCTCACGTTGCCGATTGACAGCTTCATTGAGGTAAACCAGCGGTTCAACGTCTTCTACATCCAGCTCTTGTAATTTTTCTACCATACCCAGGATATTAGTAAGGTCTGTTTTCAAACCTTCTTTTTCTGTAGCAGAAAGTTGTAGTCGAGCTAGATTTTCCAATCGGGAAATTAGTTGATCATCTATCTTCATCATAAGTTTTTAGATGAGTAATGGGTATTCATCGTTAAAAAAACGAATACCAAAGGTAAGTAATCCCATTATTTCTAAGAGAAAGTTTATTTTCGCGAATACAACTGCACACAAAATAATTTTAATGGCTGATCATCAACCACCCGCTAACATAAAACACGTAGCAATTGCCGGAAATATCGGCGCTGGAAAAACCACCCTCTGCACACAGCTGGGCAAGCATTTCGACTGGGATGTTCACTACGAATCGACGGACAACAACCCCTATCTTAGTGATTTTTATCTCGATATGCAGCGGTGGTCCTTCAACCTCCAGATTTATTTCCTGCACAACCGCTACGCTCAGATCTTAAATATCCATCAAGGAGACCGTACCGTTGTTCAGGATCGCACTATTTACGAAGATGCTCACATCTTTGCGCCCAACTTGCACGATATGGGCTTAATGACCAAGCGTGACTTTGAGAATTATATGTCTTTATTTAAAACAATGACTTCTCAGATTCAACCACCAGACTTACTTATCTACCTGAGAGCTGGTATCCCTACCCTCGTCAATCACATCCAATCGCGAGGACGCGATTACGAAGGTAGTATGAGCCTTGATTATCTCAAGCGCCTCAATGAACGCTACGACGAGTGGATCAGCACCTACACGGAAGGCAATTTGCTCATCATTGATGCCGACAGTATCGATTTCAAGAAGAATCCGGAGGATTTAGGTACCGTTTTGAACCAGGTACAGGCCGAATTACATGGTTTATTCCATTAATTTACGATTTGGAACTAAAATTTATTCAATTTCGTTTTGGATAATGAAAGTGATCTGTATATTTGCAGCCGCTTAGGAAGTGAGTGTGGCTAGAAAGTCTAGTTTTAACTCAAAATCTAAGCTAAGGAGGAATGGCAGAGCGGTTTAATGCACCGGTCTTGAAAACCGACGTACTGAAAGGTACCGGGGGTTCGAATCCCTCTTCCTCCGCATCCACAAAAAGCAGCGCTCCGGCGCTGCTTTTCTTTTTTATAGATATGTAATCACAAGGTGATGAGTCGGTTAGCAACAGTCGCCAATTACCGGTGAGGGTTCGAAATTTACGTTCAGAAAAAACGAAACCCTGCAAGTCATTGTTATACTCCTTATAACTGTCATTATTGACCAATTCCAATTTCTTCCTCGAGTTCTCTAATTAAATTCAAACCAGTCTGGTTTTCTGGATTAAGTTGAACTGACTTCTGGTAACTTTCTAAGCTCTCTTTGAATCTGCCTTTTTTTCGTAGTGCTTCACCATAATTATTATAGGTATTCCAATCATTGGGAAATAGCCTTATGTTGATTTCGAAAATGGCAATTGAGGCATCAATATTTTCTCCAAGGTATATACGGCCCAATCGGTTGAGTGGAAAGGAGCCATAGCTGAATTTTTCCAGGTTATTGATCACTGAATCCTCAAAAAACGTTTTGGCTTTTTCAGGACCGAATAAATCAATTTTTCGTGCGAGTTCAGTTGACAACGATCTTTTAATTTCTTTCAAGGAATCAGAATACATTAAATAGGCACCAATGTCACTTGGGTCATGACCGGTAGCAAGTACTACCACGCCCTTTTGCTTTGTTTTATTGAAACCAATATAGCTGGTATACCCACCTGTACTTCCACCATGCCAATAATTGTTACCATCAGAATTTGTAAAGATTATCCAGCCTAACCCCATGCCAAGAGGATTACCCCCACTCCTCACACCGTACATTTCATGACGTTGATGGTGTGTCAGTTCAAACGCCTGCATCAATGAAGTCTGTGTAAATCCTAATTGGGCGGAGAGGTACTTAATCATATCTGCAGTCGAACTTCTAATAGCACCTGCGCCTGCAAGTGTAGAGAAATTCCAGTTTTCGGTACTTTGCCCAAATTCATTTTTACCTACTGCAAGATTATTTATCATTTGCTCATCAAAAGTGATTTTCGTTTCATTCATCTCAAGTGGGTCTGTAATGACTTCGTTTACTAAATTCTCATAAGTTTTCCCAACATGCAGAGACAAGGCATGACCTAATAATCCAAAAGCTAGGTTTGAGTATTCAAAGTCAGCACCAACCTCGCTCGTTGGTGTATAATTGGAAATAAACTCATACATCTGTGATGGGGTATAGTCCGCAAAAGGATTTTTTGGATCAGCTGGTTTAAAATTTCCAGGCATATTTGGAAGCCCTGAGGTATGATCTGAAAGATGCCCAAGCGTTATTTGTTGCTTTCCCAAAACCGGAATCTCGACATGGTCTGGAAGTAGCTTATTAATAGGATCATCTAATCTTAGACCTCCATTTAAAGCCTGGTCTGCTAAAAGGGTAGCAGTAAACGTCTTGGAAATCGATCCAATCTCAAATATCGAATGTTCATTAACCTCAGCGCCAAAGGAATCTCGTGATCCGAAATTATAATAGCGAATACCGTCCTGATCAATAATTCCGATGGCAATCGCACCATTAAGTCCGTATTCGATTCTTTTCTGGATATTCTGAATTACATTGTCTGGTAGAGGAGCTACTTGTGTTGAACAGTTCGTAAAACTGACTGTAATTAACACCAGCCAGATTAATGGATTTAGGTACGATTTCATTTATTTACATTTTTTATGGAGCATAACGATAAGTCCTGCAATGCACAGAATAATCTATACCCGGCACTAAGTGGTTTGGGAATATTATCGCAACGTCATCTTCTATACTGACAAGGCAAAAAACGTAGTCGAAGCCTAAGCTTCGGCGAGGCTTTTTAACGCAGCCAGTATAGAAGAGGACAGGTGAGAATGTCCCAGACCACTTAGTAACGGGTATATGACAAAGCCTCCAGTCTACTATCGCATAACAGCTCTTCTTTCCACTCAAAGGAGAAAACAAAACCCATTTTTCAGGCTTATCACCGAGAGTTGTTTTTCAAATCAATTTTAGGGGCAATGGCTAACCTCAACGCCAATAAAGCCATCACAGCAGTCAGCAAGCCAAAACCATACTTCTCTATAGGTGCTTTAGCTGTCAAATTGCCAATCGTGTTCAACGCGAAAAGGGCAAACAACACCCACATACCAATATTTGCGATGGCAGAATTTTGTAAGATATTCAAATACCCCATTTTTAAGGAGACGATCATTGCAGCCATCACCAATATCAAAAGTGATAAAGCTTCCATTATCAATAACTGCTTTCTGTTTGTGATTTTTCCCGCCCATACGATGTCGTAAGGAATAACACCAAACAATACAAGCAGGTGAAAAATAAATAGCAAGCCTAAAATCAGCAGCAGGGCCTTTCCGGCAAAAGAAATGTTTATCATATTCGTTTTTTTTAAATGCCAATTAATAATTGGCCAAGGCTGGGTTCACAAATCCTGGCTTGGCAGACTATAAATCTCAATCCGATCATAAAAACTCCCCCCTAACGGCGTTCATTGCTTAGAACTTTACCCCAATGATGTTCTTATTATCTAAGTTACGTTTAACGTAAAGTTCTATGTGCTGCGTATGTGTTTTATCGTCCCAAACATGCTCTGAGTGTACAAAAAGTTAGTACGAGAATTAATAAGTTTTTCATTTCTTTGAGTGTTAAGTTTGAAAATTTGATTTAAAAAAATCTGTTGTTCTCCATGAATTCCTCAACGGCATTGTGAACCTTTCCTTTTCTGTAAATTTGTTTTTGTCGAATTGACAATGCAAAGATGGAGGAGAAAAACAGGGTAGTCGTCCCGAAATGAAATTGCGGACGTTTTGGTGGGAATTAGGACTTTTCGAGAGCTTGTTTGGTATTTGCTACAGCTGAAAACCAATATCGACTTTACTATGAACTTATGATGCGTGCGGGCTGAAGCTCACGCCACAATGCGGATGCGCAAAACAAGGCCCTCCCCCTCCGTCACTTCGTGACACCTCCCCGAGAGGAGGACAAGATATTGCTAGTGTAAAGAGTTTGTTTTCGGGATACGTTGTGTTCCTCGGAGAGGTGCCAGATTGGTAGTCTCAACCGCTTTATTGGTCTATTTCGACCTCGGATGAGGTCGCATAAATCCCTGCTTATTTCTGTAGACTAAGAAGGTGCGTAGCGAACAGCGAAGCACGGCGCACGGAGGAGCAGCAGCAGCGATAGTAGCGGTTCCGCATTCCCGCAAAAGCGGGTGTGGAAAGAGCGGATAGCGCGGTGGCAAGCCGTCAGGCGATGCCAGCTGCCCAATTATTAATATCGCAAGCCTTCTGCTGGAATCTTCTCTAAATGGACATCGCCAAAGGTGACGCTGACCGTAATGACAGGATAAGTTTCCTTGCGGGTAGGCTTGAATTGTACTTTCTGAACTTCGGGGGTGTTTTCCAGGGCCAGTAGGCGGAGATTTTCGGGGGTAAGGACCTTGCCGTGGGTAGCCGTGAGGGTGTAACCATACAACTCGGGCTGGTCGCCGTAGAGGTAGACTTCGGATTTTTCGGCGCTAATATCTAGCCCCAAGAGGCCTGCTCCGGGTTGCAATTTCAGGATGCCATATTGGGCATTGATCTGGTAATTACCTGCTATCTCATAGAGCGTTACATCAGAACGGCGGGCATTGATGGTCACATTTCCGTCTATCTTTTCGCCGACGATATCACCGAAACGGGTACGAATATCGAGGAGGCCTTTAACGTTGTCGATATCAATCTGGCTGTATTCTCCGAAGATCCGTAACCGGTTGGTAAGGTTGGAAATATTGGCCGCCCCAAAGTAGTTCTTGACGTACACTGGGCAGTCTTCCGGGAGCGTAATATAATAGGTGACGGAAAGTACGGATTCGGTCTGCTCAGCACCACCGTAGCGATAATTGCGCAGATAGATTTTGTTTTTGATGCGTTCTGCAACAAAATTGACGGTTTCCAGATCGGCTTCGGCGGTGGCTTTCTCTGGATGCTTCGCTGAAATTTCGAGGCGGAGGCCTACTTGACGTTTATCCCAAGTTTCGACGAAGATCTCAGCTTTCTGACCTTCGACATTGACTTCGTAGCCATCCTGGTAGTTGAAGGTTTTCTCAATAACTTTAGTAACCACTTGCACGACTTCTTGCGCGGCAACAGAGATGGTTAATAAGCTCGCCAGGGAAAACAGGAATAATCTTTGCATCAATTAAATTGCTTCAATGATTTGACGGTAAATATCGCTTCTTTCGCGTTCAATATCGGCCATTTGCCGGATCAGTTGAGGATCGCGACCATAGGACTTTAGCATCGCAGTTACATCTTCGTGTGCCGAACTTAGTTCTTCGTATTCAAAACGCAACTTGTTGATAGCAGGATCATTGACCTGCACGAGTTCTTGCTCCAGTTGTGCAAAAACATTTTCATCGGAATTCCAATCAAGCTCTACCTGGAATTGCTGAACCGTTTCTTGTGCGTATTGCAGCTTTACTTTCGGGCCGGGTTCTCGCATGATGCCGTAGCCCGCCATTAACAGCAGTGCCACCGCTGCTGCCCACTGCAATACTTGCCGGCGGCGCACTACACGCAATTGCCGGGTTTGATGATCGGTATCCAATTGGCGAGCCAATTTGTTCCACACGGTAACCGGGGGAGCATAAGCGGGCAAATGCTGTACCGCATCATGGAGCGCCTCTTCCACAGGCGCATGAGGTGTGGCTAACTCCGACTGGATTTGATCCCACAGTCCTGCGGGGGGATCGAAGGAAGGCATTTGATCCAGTGCTTTTTTGAGGCTATCTCTATTCTTTTCGAATTCAGACATGGTTCAAAATAATTGGTATAAAAATACAAAGACCTGATTCTTAGAGCTCGTTTGGGACTTGCTCTTATCTCTACCGGTATTTCTCCAGCGATTTACGTAATTTTTTCTTGGCGTAAAAAAGCTGCGACTTCGACGTTCCTACCGAAATCCCTAGCATTTCTGCAACTTCTTTGTGCGCATACCCCTCTACTTCAATCATCACAAATACAGAGCGGTAGCCTGCTGGCAAAGCCTGAATAGCTTTTTCCAGATAGTCCGCATCGAGATGATGCCCCCAGTCTACAACTTGGTCTTTATGGTGATAATCTTCCAGTGTTTCCATCCTGATTTCCCGTCGCATCCGGGAAAGGGCTGTTCGAACAACAATGGTTTTGATCCATGCTCCAAGGGTTGACTCTCTGCGAAACCCTGCCAAGTGGCGGAAAATCTTCACAAAAGCTTCCTGCAACACATCGTTAGCGAGTTCAAAGTCGGAAGTAATTCGGTAAGCAGCAGTATACATTGCTCGCGAATAACGATCATATAGCTCTTTCTGAGCCAGGCGATCATTATCAAGGCAAGCGTCTATCAGTTCTGATTCCGTCATGGCGGCCGTAGTCATGAGCGAGTATATTTAGAGAAAAAAAACACCCGGGTGTAAAACTCATCGTGGTTATGGGCTAAAGACTTGCACATTCTTGAAACGGTTGTATCTTAGTTAAAATTATTCCAAGTTCTGGTCACGATTTATCGTAAAAAGAGCTCCTGTCCCCAAAGAAGCAAGCTACAAGTATTTGACGGAAATGAATTGATCTATTTCCCCCGTCTACTAACAAAACATAATGAAGAACAACAAAGTTATTTTGTGGTCCATCACCGTGGCCCTGGCAGGATTTTTATTTGGTTTTGATACCATCGTTATCAATGGTGCAGACAAGCCTATTCAGGATTTATGGCAAACTAGTGACTGGTTTCACAGTACCTTTATCATGTCGATGGCGCTGTGGGGCACTGTGATTGGAGCGCTGTTTGGCGGGTTTCCGACCAAACGCTTTGGCCGCAAGAAAACCCTATTTTGGATTGGTATCTTCTATCTCGTTTCTGCCTTAGGTTCATCGATGGCAACAGACCCTTATCTATTTTCCTTCTTCCGTTTTCTTGGTGGCTTGGGCGTAGGTGCTTCTTCGGTAGCAGCTCCTATTTACATTTCTGAAATTGCTCCGCGCGAAAACAGAGGCAAACTGGTAGCCCTTTACCAATTTAATATCGTGTTGGGTATTATGATTGCTTTTCTATCGAATTGGCTCATTGGGAAATACATGATTCCGGCTGTTTCCTGGCGATGGATGCTGGGGGTAGAAGCCTTACCGGCACTGCTCTACAGTTTAGTCGTATTGACCATTGCAGAAAGTCCTCGTTGGCTATTACTGACTAAAGGCGACCGACAAGGTGCAAAGGCGGTGCTTGCTAACATTTTCTCTTCAGAAAAAGAAGTAGAAGAACAATTACAAATCATCGAAGACTCACGAGAGACTGCGGAGCGTAAAGCTGCTGGTGTATCTTTCTTTTCTGCTCGGCATCGCTGGCCGATATTTTTAGCGTTTTTACTCGCTATGTTCAATCAGCTTTCGGGTATCAATTTTGTGTTTTATTATGCTACCCGCATAATGCAAGAAGCAGGCATGACAGCTGAAACTGCTCGCGCCTCTGGCATTTGGCTAGGGCTTATCAACTTCCTCTTTACCTTCGTAGGGCTTTACCTCATCGACCGTATGGGGCGTAAATCACTGATGTATATAGGCTCTATTGGCTATATCGTTTTCCTCTCACTGGTCGCTTATGCCTTTGCTACGGGTGCCACAGGAGGCTGGGTAGTTGTAATGGTCTGTGGTTTCATAGCAGCCCATGCCGTAGGGCAAGGAGCAGTGATCTGGGTGTTTATTTCTGAGATATTCCCCAACCAGGTACGCGATTTCGGCATGGCTTGGGGCTCAGGTACCCACTGGGTATTTGCCGCAACTATTACGATGATTACACTACCGGTTCTAAATGCCTTTTCGGCAGCTACCGTATTTGGCTTCTTTGCCTTTTGTATGGTATTACAACTTCTTTTTGTCCATTTCATGATGCCGGAAACGAAAGGGGTGTCGCTGGAAGAATTGCAGAAGCAGCTGACGGATCACAAGGATTAATGGTGCGGAGGTGCTTTGTGCGAAGTGCGGGGTGTTCGCTGGTGCTCACGGTAGTGCTCACTCGCATTCGCGGTTGGTGCTTACCCGAAAATCGGAATAAACACCAACCGCAAGCGCAGCGAGCACAAAAGAGAAAACAAAAACAACAATCGCTAATTACTATGTACGCCAAAAAACTATTAATCTTACTCATCGCCGTTACGTTTTTTACAACCTGTAAAAGGGAGAAAATAGAAGATGCTAAAACTGGCCCAACTTACCTGGAACAACACCGGCCACAACTCCACTTCTCCCCTCCTACTCATTGGATGAATGACCCAAACGGAATGGTCTTTTTTGACAATGAGTACCATTTGTTCTATCAATATTATCCAGACAGTACAGTATGGGGGCCCATGCATTGGGGGCATGCCGTAAGTAAAGACCTTGCTCACTGGGAACATTTGCCTATAGGAATAGCCCCTGACGAGAAAGGCTACATTTTCTCGGGCAGTGCGGTTGTCGATTGGGACAATACCAGTGGTTTTAGTGACGATGGAGAACCACCACTCGTAGCCATTTTCACCTATCATGACCCCGAGGGAGAGAAGAGTGGTGCTATCGACTTCCAGAGTCAGGCCATTGCCTACAGCAACGACCGAGGGCGCACCTGGACGAAGTACGAAAACAACCCCGTGGTTCCTAACCCTGGGATTCGGGATTTTCGTGACCCCAAGGTCATCTGGGATGCAGATAATCGCCAATGGATAATGGTACTCGCTGCACAGGATCAAGTCATGTTTTATGCTTCAAAAGATTTAAAAAAGTGGAACTACCTCAGTCAATTCGGTAAAAACCGTGGTGCTCATGGTGGCGTGTGGGAATGCCCAGATTTGTTCCCCGTTACCATTAGTGAAACGGGGGGTAGGAAATGGGTTTTACTCGTTAGTATCAACCCTGGTGGGCCCAATGGTGGATCTGCTACTCAATATTTCATTGGTGAATTTGATGGGCAACGTTTCCGTTTAGATCAAGAGTTTGGTGCTGAAATGGCGCGCCAGGCTCGAAAAGACACCAGTCGTGTTGCCGCTTGTTGGGTAGATTACGGTCGCGACAACTATGCTGGAGTAACATGGTCAGATATTCCACAAGAAGATGGCCGTCGGATATTCATGGGTTGGATGAGTAATTGGGACTACGCACAAGTAGTGCCCACACAGCTATGGCGAAGTGCAATGACCTTGCCTCGCCAATTTCAAGTTAAAGCGACAGCGATGGGGCCGCGTTTAGCACAATTTTTCCCACAGGAGCTACAAAGCATTCGAGGAGAAAAAAAGGAAATCACGATCAATACAAGTCCCGGAACAACACACGATCTAGGAGTTGATCCACAGAAACTGGAAATTATCCTTGAGGTAGCTACCGACGCTACTGGTAGTTTTGGATTTGAGTTACTCAACACCAAAGGGGAAGTTTATCGAATAGGTTACAACGCTGATATGCAAGCCTATTTCAGTGATCGTACCAAAGCAGGTAATCATGATTTTTCAGAAAAATTTGCCCAAGAAATACACTACGCGCCTAAGCAACTGGAGGGTGTCTTGATTACGATGCACCTCGTTTTAGACGTAAGTTCGGCCGAGCTCATTGCCGATGATGGGCTGACGGCTATCACGGATATCTTTTTTCCGACGGAAGATTTCACGACCATTCGTTTTTTCACTGACGAAGGCGTAGCGGTGCAGCGGTTGGACGTTTATCCTTTGGAGGGGGTTTGGTAGTTCTCTGTCAAACATGGAATTCTCACCATATAGACACATAGTTTTTTTTAAAAAAAAACTAAAATTGTCGACTCCAAACAAGGGCTAGATGTGGCTGTTGATCTACCGTCCAATTGATACCCGCAGTGGCCTTGCTTTGCCAAGGCCGCTGCGGGTAAAGGACATCGTTTGTATAAATACATTTATGCATTTACACATTTGGTCGCGCTACTTAATGATCACCTTCTGTATCGTACTGGCTCGGGTAGCATAGTCCTCTACATGAAGCCAATAGATACCAGCGGGTAACTGCCCCACCATTAATTCGGTGGTATTCTGGCGTTGTGTCACCCTTTGGCCCATGCTATTGAAAAGGCTCAAATTGAGTAGCAGTCCTTCTGGGTTAGTCACCTGGATACGATCAGTAGCAGGATTTGGGAAATTACGGATACCACCTAATACTTCCGGCTGGTCATTGGTACCAACAAGTTGCTCACACATAATGTCCTGCAAAAATTCTGTTGTAAAATCTATCGTAGCCGTGTATTCTTCAGGAGTACCAAAATAGCTAACGTGATCAAAGCTATTCTCGATGGTCAATAGACGGTTGGGGATATCAAGGCTATCTCCCTTTAGCTGAAGTTGAAGGCTTCCCTCTAAATACACGATTTGCACTCCTAACAAACTCGCAAAACCAGTGTTGTAAGGAACAACGATATCCATATCGTCATGAACGCTCGCAAAAGGAGGATCATTTTCATCCATCCAGGAAGCGTCGTTCAATGCACCAGATAAGCTGATATAGCCCTGCACTTCATTCGAGTACTCTGTATTATCACTAGAGTTCCCTGTGAATCCACCATTGGCTTCGATAAGTGCCAGTAGATCTGCATCAATATCGTCTGTTTCGTCCAATACAGCAGTATGTGCCGCAGCAATACCACCAGCAGACACACCACCTATAAATACCATATCAGGATCAACCCGAAAGGTGTTGCTCGTAGCGGCATCTTCCCGCATATAGCGGATCGCAGCTTTGAAATCAGAGATTGATCGTACCACTACATCCCGCATTTCATCAGAAGTAGGGAATGGAATCAATGGAAGATCGTACAAACGGTAATCAATACTCACGGCTACAAAGCCCCGTCGGGCATAAGACTCACAAAGTCCGGCCAAGTCTTCTCGCTCGCCGGAGATAAAGCTCCCGCCAAAGGCAAGGATAATTACCGGGCGAATCGCCTGCTCGTCACCAACAGGCTCGTAAACATCCAGAAAAAGCTCCTGGGTATTCCCTGCAATGGTCGTACCAGAACCGTACGACAAGCCTAAGGTGGATTGTACTTCGGTAAAGACATCTGTGCGATAGCGAATATCATCACAACCAGGGTAAGCTTGGGCATTGGCAAAGCTTATTGCACCCAAAACGAGTAGTGGTATAAATAAAAACCTGATCGATTGTGGGCTAAAAATCGACCACGCAAAATTTGGTAAAAATGGTTTCATCCTATTTCTGTATTTATATGTATTTGAAAAATCTGCTAAAGTTAAGCGTTTCGCCTTATCTCATTTGTCAACCAACAGTGTTATTGTTTTTTTGTTTATAACATGGAATTCCTATGTGCCTTTAATCGACGCTTTACACTTGCGGGGAAATTGCTTATGTTTGTCTTTAGCATAAAAGAAAAAATGGTCATTCACGAAATAGAATTTAAGGGAAGTTTTCCGGAGCAACGCCAAGCACCACAAGATGGGAAGCCTGAGTTTGCTTTCATAGGACGGTCAAACGTAGGAAAATCATCACTTATCAATATGCTTACTGAGCGTAAAGATTTGGCGCGAATTTCCAATGTCCCCGGAAAAACACAGCATCTGAATTATTACCTCATCAATGATAGTTGGTACCTGGTGGACTTACCCGGTTACGGCTACGCCAGGGTGTCCAAGAAGCTGCGTAAGCAGTGGCGCCTAATGATGGATTTTTATTTTAAGAAAAGGTTGAGCGTACAATGTGTTTTTGTCTTATTGGATGGTAATATTGGGCCCCAAAAAGTAGACATTGACTTCATCAACTGGCTTGGGGAAATTGGCGTACCTTTTATCATTGTTTATACCAAAACTGACCGTACCAAGCCCCACGAACTGGAGGCGAATATCGAGGCTATCACTGCTGCCTTGTTAGAATTCTGGGAAGAGCTCCCTCCGGGGATTCCTTCAAGTGCTAATACACGAGTAGGTCGGGAAGAAATTCTAAAAATCATTGAAGAAACGCTAGATCGCATTGAGCCATGAGAAAGCGTAGTAACACCATCCTACCTCCCGTCATCGATGACATTGAAGACTGGCCGATCTACCGACTCAGTGAAGATCGCCGTGCCTTTGTTCAAGAAATTGAGAAATATACCCTTGAAAGGCTAATGGGCCAATCCCCTTCCAAGACCAGGGACCTCATCTCAAAAACTATTTATACGGAGCGCATCCGGATCAAAGAAGAGCCGTGGAAAGTTGACCCTCCAAAAGAAAAGCAATTTTGGCGGCGGCTAAGTCACCGGCATGTCCGCTTGGCAATGGACCACAAACCTGAGGAAGTTGATCAAATCAATCGTGAACACCTGCATCAGATTATTCTTCGCTATGCCGAAGAAATTGTGGGAACTTTCAGGATTAAAACGTTCCTTTTTGCCCGCCGCTTTTTAACCTTCTTTTTTACGCGTCTGCTCAATACCGCAGCATTGCGTTCTGTGCGGGGATTGTGGGGTCGGAAACACCGGCTCACCGAAAAACTCGCCGTAGAGGGTGAAGTAGAAAAAGTACGCAAGCTTTTTAAGCAAGGTACTGTTGTTGTTGTACCTACCCACTTTAGTAACCTCGACTCCATTCTGATCGGGTATGCCATGGACACCTACATGGGTTTGCCTTCGTTCAGTTACGGCGCTGGTCTCAATCTATACAATACTGGTTATACAGCTTATTTCATGAATCGCCTCGGTGCTTACCGGGTAGATCGCCGCAAAAAAAATGGCATCTACCTGGAGACCCTCAAGGCGATGAGTATGCTATCAATCAAACGAGGAATCAATAGTTTGTTCTTCCCTGGTGGCACTCGTTCCCGATCAGGCAAACTGGAAGACAAACTAAAACTAGGGCTACTGGGGACTACTGTGGAAGCGCAAAGGGCTATTTTCCAGGAAGGCCGAGATGAAAAAGTCTTTATTGTCCCATTGGTTTTGGGTTACCATTTTGTCCTGGAGGCAGAGTTCCTTATCGAGCAACACCTCCGCCAGATTGGTAAAGAACAATACCTCAAAACCAAAGACAACTCTTACAGCCCGTTTCGGGTACTCCAGTTTGCCTGGAAAGTATTCTCCAAAGGAAACAATATTACCTTGTCTTTTGGGCAGCCGATGGATGTTTTGGGCAACCCAGTTGATGAACAAGGCAATAGCTATGACCAGCACGGTCGCAAAGTGGATGTCTCAGAATATTTCCTGAATGCCAAGGGAGAAGTCAATGAAGACTTACAACGTGAAGCAGAGTATACTAGTTTGCTAGGTGATCGCATTGTTGACCGTTATCACAAGGATAATATCGTATTGACCAGCCATCTCGTTGCTTTTGCTGCCTTCCGATTGCTAGAGCACCAAAACCCGCAACTAGACCTTTACGGCATACTGCGCTTACCTGCGGAAGAGTTTGTATTCCCCAAAGCAGCTCTCGGAGATGTCATTAATCAGTTACGCAACCGTTTACTGGTAATGGAACGACTCGAAGAAGTGAAACTTTCGCCAGATATTCACGAAGCAGTAGATTTCATTTTGCAGGATGGTATCAAACACTTGGGAAATTTCCATGTTTCCAACCCTCTTTATTACGACAAGAAAGAACGTATCGTTAGTGCCAGTTTTAAGGTTCTCTACTTCTACCACAACCGGCTAGACAACTACGAATTAGAGCGTTATATTGACTGGAAAAACATCGGCGAAGAAGCGCTCCTTCTAGAAGAAGAATTGTACAATCAGGAAGGGAGGTTTTAGGGAGGGTGCGGGGTGCGTTTTTTTGTGCGGGGTGCGAAAACACTCCCACTTCCAGCTTTAAATGCGGGGATAGTTACCATATCCATTAATTTTAAGAATCCACTGTAACAAGTAATAAAAAATGCTTCAACAACTCAATCCAAAGAACGAAAATCTTATCGTCTATGTAGACGGAACTTTGGTACACCGTGATGATGCCAAAGTAAGTGTTTTCGATAGTGTTGTTCAGGGAGGTGATGCCGTATGGGAAGGCATAAGGGTTTATGATGGCAGAATTTTCCACTTAGAGCAGCATCTTGAGCGACTACAACTTTCGGCTCATGCCTTGGACTTCAAGGCTATTCCCGATAATGATTTTATTACGGATGCAATTTTCCAGACCCTAAAGGCCAATCAGATGCGTGATGGCGTGCATATCCGGCTTACGCTCACCCGAGGCCGGAAGATCACCTCTGGGATGGACCCTCGTCTCAATCAATATGGTTGCACTCTGATTGTTCTGGCAGAATTTAAGCCACCTGTATATCCTCCATCTATTAAGTTGGCGACTAGCTCGACGCGGCGGAATTCTCCCATGCATCTCGACAGTAAAATTCACCACAATAACCTATTGAATAACATTCTGGCCAAAATAGAGGCCAACTATGCCGGCGCTGATGCTGGCCTAATGCTGGATACTGATGGCTACATAGCTGAAGCCAATGGTGTGAATGTTTTTTGCATACACCGCGGAGTAGTCTATACCCCTCATGCAGACTATTGTCTTCCTGGTATTACTCGAAGAACCATCCTTAGGCTCTGCAAAGAGAATAATATTCCACATGCTGAAAAACGGCTTTCCCTTACTGAGTTTTATACCGCCGACGAAGTGTTCACCACCGGTACAATGGGGGAATTAACCCGCGTAGAAAGTATTGATGGCCGGAACATCATTAACCGTTCAGGAGAACAGCTACTGGAAAAAATATCCGCTCATTTCCGGGCGTTGACCGAAGTAGAAGGTGTGAAAATTCCAGCCTTTTAGTTAGGAGGCAGCGCTGCCAAAACCTCGTCAATAAACTTACCTAAGGGAAAAGTTTTGTCCTCGTTCATTCCCAAACGTACCATTACAACCTTGCGGGAAGGAATGATAACAATCCGTTGATCCTGGTATCCTCGAAACATAAAAAGATCGCTGGGCACATCACTCAGCTCTTCGGGATCTGGCAACCATATTTGAGCGCCATAAACGCCCTCAGAACCAGCAGCGACTTCTCGTGAAAAGTCTACCCAACCCGCTGGCAGTACAGGATAGCCATCCCATTGGCCGTCTTGTAAATACAGTTGCCCAAAACGTGCCCAATCACGAGCCGTAGCCCAGCCATAGCTAGAGCCAACGAAAGTACCAGATTGGTCGCTTTCCATTTGCGCAGAATGCATGCCTATCGTATTAAAAAGGCTGTCCTGCACCAAATTGTGATAGGCTTGATCATTTCCCAATGTTTGACGAATAAGATCACTCAGCAAGTTGGTCGTACCAGACGAATATACCCAGTTGGTATTTGGTGTAAATGCGGCTGGCTTGGCACGGCTATATGCAGCCATATCAGGCTGAGTATACAACATTTTTGTAGCATCAGATACACCGCCGTAAGCTTCATTCCATTCCAAACCACTGTTCATATGTAATAAATCTGCCAAGGTAATGTTGGCACGCTCATCTTCTTCCCATTCAGGAAAAAGGTGATCCTGCTGCAAACTCAACTGTCCATTTTTCACTAACACCCCCACCAGTGCATTGGTAATACTTTTCGTCATGGACCAACCCAACAGGCGTGTATCTTTGGTAAAACCCGGAGCGTACTTTTCGTGAATCAGATGTCCATCGTGTAGTATGACCAGGCCACGAGTACCTCCACCAGGTAGGGACAGAAAAGCATTCTGTACGGCTTGTTCCAAGGCTTCCTTATTTAGTCCTTTGGGCAGTGTATCGTAAGTAGGCAAAGGCGTCACGATAGCAGCCATTGGAGAAGCAGAGACCTCCGTTGGCATCGGCTGATTTTCGTCAACGATCAATACACACCCTCTTCCTTCAATAAACTGTGCTCGCTGAGAAATCAAGCCAAAGAAAGAAGCCTTAATGGTTTTCTTTTCTTGATTATGAGACAATTTCACCAACGGTAATGCAGAATAATTCAGATCTTCAGCCTTGATGTTTTCCAAATCTCGGCCTTGTATGTAATGACAAGAACAGGCCATCTTAGCCGCATAACCCGCGCCTACCTTTAGTAAAGGGTGAGCATACCAATATCCACCTACTAAAAGGATGACAACAACTATCAAGAACCATTTAAGATACTGCATAAAGGAGTGAAATTTAAGGAAGCCATAAAGATAAAGGAATCTATCTTTCTTCCTCGATGAGTGGTTAACTTATTGGTTGTATCTTAATCCCTATCATTCTACCTTACAAAAAACCCACCAGCGGACAAAACACAACATTTTAATAATGAGACTATTAAGAAAAACCATCTCAAGTATCTCTATAGCGTTGTTCCTTTATCTCCTTTTCTGGCCTACATCTCTTGAACCAGAAATATGGACAACTCCACCCAACCCGGGTTACACTGGAGACTTTGCCGCTAATACATTACTCCAAGCGGTAGAAGTGCGCCACTTGAGTTGCCCGGAATGTGAAGACATCGCTATTGATTCCAGCGGCAGGGTATACGGTGCAGCAGTCGATGGCAGGCTATTGATGTACGATAGCCCCAAAGCCGACCCGGTGGAGTTGGTTAATACTGGTGGCCGGCCACTGGGCTTAGACTTTGACCAAGCTGGCAACCTCTATATTGCTGATGCCCGTAAGGGGCTGCTTCGTTATTCAACAGACGGGCAACTCGAGGAGTTAGTCAACAGTTATGATGGAAAACCATTTGGTTTTACCGATGACTTGGAAGTAGGCCCTGATGGAAAAGTATATTTTTCAGATGCCTCTGATCGTTGGGCCATTGAGTCTTACAAATTAGATATACTTGAACACCTTCCTGTGGGGAAACTATACGTATACGATCCCGCCACCAAAGAAGTAGACCTGCTACTGGATAAGCTCTATTTTGCAAATGGCATAGCACTGGCGGCAGACACTTCCTTTGTGCTCGTCAATGAAACTAGCAGTTACCGCACCTTGCGTTATTATTTAAAGGGAGAAAAAACAGGAACAGTAGATACTTTCATACAAGCACTGCCTGCCTTTCCCGATGGAATTAGCCGTGGGAGCGATGGCATTTTCTGGCTGGCTATGATCAGCCCCCGTAATCCGCTCATTGATGATTTATCGGAGTGGCCTTTCTTACGTAAGGTCATCGCACGTTTACCTGATTGGCTACAACCAGCTCCTGCTACTCATGCTGGTGTATTAGGCATCAATAGCCAAGGCGAAGTGGTCTATAACATACAAGACCCCGATGGCAAGTTTTCCCAGATCAGCAGTGTCCAGGAATGGAACGGCCATTTGTTTTTTGGCAGCCTGGGAAGAGAAGGGATTGGGTATTTGGAGAGTTATAAATAATACGCTGTTCATTTATTTCATTGCAAATCCAAGGTGATCTATTGCAAACCCCAAAAGCATTTTACAAAATGACCGACACCCGACGAAGCAAGCAACCATATTGCGGGAAATCATTTTATCTTTGCGCCGTTGAATCAGTGATCCTTATTGAAATGGAAAACTGCCCCGATTGACTTATTGAAATAGACGACATCTTGAAGAAGTTATTTACCCTCCTGTTATTTTGTGCTTTCTCCTTTCTGGCTTTTGCCCAAACTGGTATTATCCGTGGCAATGTTTTTGATGAAGAAAGTGGTGAAACTATCATTTACGGCACCGTAATGATGGATGGCACCGACCGTGGAACAACCACCGACCTTGATGGTTTCTTTACCTTTTCTAACCTGGAGCCTGGCACCTACAAGTTGCTGGTTTCTTATACCGGCTTTGGTACCAAAGAGGTAGAGGTAGAAGTTAAAAGCGGTATTGAATATGTAAGAATTTACCTCTCGACTGAAGCTGTCAACCTTTCTACCGTCAATGTTTCTGCTGACCGGGAGCAAGCACGTTCGGACACTCAGGTATCTAAAATTACCGTTTCCGCAAACGACATCAGGGCTTTACCTTCCACAGGTGGCGAGGCAGATATTGCGCAGTACCTTACGGTTATTCCCGGTATTGTTTCTTCTGGTGACCAAGGCGGACAAGTATATATTCGTGGTGGTTCTCCGGTGCAAAACAAGATCTTGCTAGATGGGGTAACCATCTACAATCCTTTTCACTCAATTGGATTTTTCTCTGTTTTTGAAACAGAAACAGTACGTAGTGTAGACGTTCTCACTGGAGGCTTTAATGCGGAATATGGTGGCCGTGTATCTGCCGTCGTAGATATTAAGACACGAACAGGCAATCAGCGCAACTTGAGTGGTTTGGTTTCCGCCAGTCCTTTTCAGGCGAAAGCACTGATTGAGGGGCCCATCAAAAAACTTGACCCTGAAACAGGTAATAGCATCAGCTTCATGCTGACGGCAAAACACTCTTACCTCGACCAGACCTCTAAGCAATTGTATGCATACGCTGTAGATACGAATTACTATGCTTATGCTGGTGACACCCTGAATTTACGTCCGGAAGACATCGGCTTACCTTTTAATTACACCGATGTTTATGGCAAGCTCTCTATCAATGGAGGCAATGGTAGTAAACTGGATCTTTTTGGCTTCAATTTCACCGATGGCTTCAAGGTTCCCAATGTAGCTGACCTCAACTGGGACAACAGTGGTGGCGGCGCCAACTTCATCTTGATTCCGCTCAATAGTAACATCATCATGAATGGTACCTTGAGCTATTCTGATTACAATATTGGCCTTCAAGAATCAGACGGGGCACCACGTAGTAGTGGTATTACCACCTACAATGCACTCTTGAATTTTGCGTATTTCGGCCGCAACAGCCAATTGAATTATGGTATTGAATTCAATGGTTTTAACACCAATTTTGAGTTTACCAACCTCATCGGCGTGCGCTTTAAACAACTCGATTTCACCACCGAGTTGTCCGCTTACATGAAGTACAAGCAGAAAATAGGCAATTTGATTTTGGAACCTGGTTTCCGGATTCAGTACTATGCCTCTCAGAATACGGCCTCTCCTGAACCACGCCTGGGCTTAAAGTGGAACGCTACGGATTTCTTACGTTTCAAAGGAGCTGCCGGCTTGTATTCTCAAAACCTAATCAGTACCGTCAACGATCTGGATATTGTCAATTTCTTTGTAGGGTTCCTTGCCGGACCAGAAGAAACCATATACAAACCCAATTCTCAGACACCTACCGATAATCGCTTGCAAACAGCCTTTCATGGTGTAGCAGGATTTGAGCTAGACTTCGGTGATTATATTACTACCAATATCGAAGGATATTACAAGGGCTTCACCCAGCTTATTACGATTAATCGTAACAAACTCCGTGCTACAGACCCCGATTTCACTACAGAAACAGGTTATGCCTACGGAATAGACTTATCGCTGAAGTATGAAAGAGATCGTCTGTACTTATGGAGTACCTATAGCTATGGTCACGTACGACGTGATGATGGACTCCAGGAATACCCTACCAATTTCGACCGCCGTCATAATGCCAACTTCTTAGCCAGCTATCTTTTGGGCGAAAAAAGAAACTGGGAATTCGGCGTACGTTGGAACCTTGGTTCTGGCTTCCCTTTCACAGAAACACAAGGTTTTTACGAAAATGCTACCTCTCAGAATCCGGTGCTTGTCAACTTCCTAACAGGGAATTACAACCTTGACATTTTACTGGATGAAGACCTTAACGGCGGACGGCTTTCTTATTTCCATCGCTTAGACTTTTCTTTGAAACGCAACTGGAAATTTGGTCGCTACGGCGGGCTAGAAGCCATCCTGAGTGTAACCAACGCATATGATCGCGCCAATGTATTTTATGTTGACAGACTTACTAACAGACGGGTAAATCAATTGCCTATCCTGCCTAGTCTGGGAATTACCTACAAATGGTAAGCTCTGGAAAGCACTATTTTTAGCTCAACTCACATGAAAGAATTGGACGCGGAATATTGGGAGAAGCGATGGATAGACCAACAAACAGGTTGGGATATAGGCCAGGCTTCTCCCCCGCTGACACACTATCTCAACGAGAACAATTATCAGCAATCCCGCATTTTAATTCCCGGAGCTGGCCGAGCCTATGAGGCCATCTATCTTCACCAACAAGGATATCAGAATGTATTTGTCTGTGATTGGGCCCCAAGCGCCTTTGATCACCTCCGGCAGATAGCCCCTGATTTCCCTGAAGAACATCTTCTGGTTGGCAATTTTTTTGAACTCGAAACCGAAGTTCCTTTTGATCTTCTCCTTGAACAAACCTTCTTCTGCGCGATAGATCCTGCTCTACGACCACAGTATGTAACACAAGCTGCTAACCTGCTTGGTGATCAGGGCCGATTGGCCGGTGTTTTATTTGCCAAGGAGTTTTCTTTTCCTGGCCCTCCCTTCGGTGGCGTTGCCGAGGATTATCGAAAATTATTCGCCCCGTCTTTCGAGATAATGTCGTTGGAAATCACCCCCTACTCTATCGCTCCCCGCCTAGGGAATGAGCTTTTTATTGAACTAAAGAAACATTAGATAGTTGTAACTAATACTCCTTTGGTTTTAGACAACATTACTAAAATCACCGAAGGTAATAACAGGAGAAAAGAAGTTTACCACTTCCTTATTTGAATTAAGTCTAAATAAATTTTGCTAAGCAATGCTCCCCGCTTATCTTCGCGCAGCAGCCTCATTCTATGGAAGCAAATACAACTATAGCCATCGCCGATCCGCAGCTCCTCTCCAGGGCTGGTATCAAGCACCTTCTCAGCCAGAACGAAGGCTTAGTGCTATTGTTTGAATCTACCCGTGAAGAAGAACTGTTTAGTCAACTGAAAGTGCAACAACCCAATATTCTCGTAATTGATTACGACCATTCGCCTCATTTCAGTGCAAATACAGTACACACCGTTATTAAGAACTATCCAGATATTCAGCTTTTGATCATCACTGATGATGATCGTAGGCATCAGATTTTACGGCTTCTGGAAAGTGGTGTAAAAACTTTCATCACCAAGGCCTGCAACGAAGAAGAAGTAGAAGATGCCATACTAGCAGCGGTTCGTAAAGAAAAATTCTTCTGTGCAAAAGTACTTGATTACCTCCTTGAAAGATCTGCCTCACAAGCTAGTCCAGACATTACTATTCTGAGTCCCCGAGAAATAGAGATCGTCAGCTTAATTGCAAAAGGATTGGTAGCCAAAGAGATTGCCGCAGAACTACATCTGAGTACACATACCGTCTATACCCACCGGAAAAATATTCTCAAAAAACTCAACTTGCGCTCTTCTTCAGAATTATTGGTTTTTGCGTTACAAAATAACCTGGTTACGGGCTAATATGTGGTAAATTGCAACCAAAGAAGCGTCTTGTATGACAAAACGGATTGGTATTACCGGAGGAATTGGAAGTGGAAAAACAACAGCTTGCCGCATTTTTGCAGCCTTAGGTATTCCTGTTTACTATGCTGATGACCGCGCCAAATGGCTGATGCAGAACGACCCAAAACTCGTAGCAGCTCTCAAAGATGCTTTTGGCGAAAATACCTATGATGACCAAGGATTACTGAATCGCTCCTACCTCGCTGAGATTGTTTTCAACAACAAGGAACAATTAAATATCCTCAATGGCCTCGTTCATCCTGCCGTGAGAGAAGATGGTATCCGATGGGATGAACAGCATCAAGCTACCCCATACACCCTCCGAGAGGCAGCTCTTCTTTATGAAAGTGGGATAGACCAACTCCTCGACCAGGTCATCACCGTAACCGCTCCTGAGAATTTACGCATCCAACGTGTGATCGAACGTGATGGCCTCAGCGCCGAGCAAGTGAAGGCTCGCATCGATAAACAATGGCCAGAAGAGAAGAAAGTAGGCCTCGCTGACTTCGTCATCCACAATGATGGTCGGCATTCGCTGATTCGACAAGTATATCAAATTCATCAACAACTAAGCAAGTCCAAGGAATGAGTGCTGATCGCCCTAAGTTTATTGCCCCACAAGAACAGATCATTAACCAGATCAGTACCTTCAAGGAACTCCTGAAAAATGGTCATTCTTTAGTCAACTGTACCGTGCAAGCCCTTGATTTTAGGGCACTAAAGCTGGATTGGGAAAATTTCAAAATCGACAACACCCTCTTTTTAGGCTGTCAGATGAGTTTGGAGGAGGAAATGCAACTCCGCCGAAAGGGTGCCAACATCTACCATGCCCCCGAAGATTTGCCTTACGACCCTTTCCGTACTCAACTGTACACCTGGAAAGAACTTTGTAAGACCACCAATGGGCAAAGTCACGACTTGGAGGTTTACAATCACTTCAGTACTCGTCGTTATAATCCTACCATTAATGAAGCCCTCTGGCAGAGAATCCACGACCATGCGATGGATAATTCACTGCGGCAGCTGTTGGAGTTTGACAAACAGGGCATGACCAATCGGCGGTGTGTCGCTTTTATGGGAGGCCATGGCGTACCTCGTACAGCCCCCTACTATCGTAAAACAGTAGCTACTGCAAAGTTACTTGGCGAACACGGCTACTTTATCGCTTCCGGAGGAGGGCCTGGCATTATGGAAGCTGCTAACCTTGGCGCTTATCTTGCTGGGCAACCTGCCAATGCAATTGACAAGGCCGTTGATTTACTCAAGGAAGCTCCGCTTTATTCCGATGAAGGGTATCACGAAACCGCAGTGGCCGTGTTAGAAGCTTATCCAAATGGACAAGAAAACCTCGCCATACCCACTTGGTTTTATGGCCATGAACCCAGTAACCTCTTTGCAAGTCATATTGCCAAATACTTTTCTAACAGCATTAGGGAGGACACCCTGCTGGCAGTAGCGCTCTACGGTATTGTTTACGCCCCTGGCAGTGCTGGCACTACCCAGGAAATATTCATGGATGCTGCACAAAACCATTATGCGACCTTCAATTACTACAGTCCAATGGTTTTCCTGGGCAGAGAACGATATGAAATTGACACGATGATTTACCCCCTCCTGCGGCAACTTGCTTATGGTAAAACGTACTACGACTTACTGCATCTTACCGATGAGCCTACCGATGTTTTAGCCTTTTTGCAGCAGCATGGGCCTGTGGAGAAAGATTAGGCGGAATCTTTTGCCGAAAGTCCAGCTAATATTCAGTTTTATCTGTTTTGCTGTCCCATTGTTCAAAAACCTTTACGCCTTCTTCATTCAAAAGCGGAATAAATTTTATTTTTCTGTCTTCGATCTTCAGGTCCAATTCATCATAAATAAATTGGTCATCAAACTCAATGCGGGCGGCATCTTCTTTTGTGCAGGCATAATAAACGGCTCGTGGCCTAGCCCAGTAAATAGCACCTAAGCACATTGGGCAAGGTTCGCAAGAAGTATAAATATCACAATCAGCTAGCTGAAAGGTATTGAGCTTTTTACAAGCTTCTCTGATGGCAACCATTTCTGCATGCGCAGTGGGGTCATTGGTAGACGTAACTTTGTTATGCCCTTGCGCAATGATCTCATTATTTTTGACAACAACAGCTCCAAATGGTCCACCTGCATTGCTATTCATTCCCCTCTCAGCCAGCTGGATTGCTTGCCTCATAAAATAGGCATGATCTAATTTCATATTATTATTTCGTATTTATAGTCCAAAATAAGCGCTTTACGTTAGTAATCCTAAATCATTAAATACCTCATTCATTATTTTCCTTTTCCTTAAACTGCTTATTCCAAATTCCTCTCATTATCTTCCATCTATTAATGATAGCTATCTAAAGTCAAGCTAATATGCTATTGTAAATTAACCACAATACAAAACTAGTTATGAAAAATGCATTTTTACTCGTTCTAGGATTATTCCTAGTTGAAGGTGTTGCTTTTGGACAACATCGCCACCTTTCTATCGACACCATGGTTGTCACTCAACATAGCACAACTATTCGGGGCCAAAAAGTTGACTACACGGCGACCATCGGCATGCAACCCGTTTGGGATGAAATGGGAGACCCCATTGCCACTTTGCATTATACTTATTATACGCGAAATGGTGTAACAGACCGTGGACAACGCCCCCTACTTATCTCTTTCAACGGTGGCCCCGGGTCAGGATCGGTGTGGATGCATGTTGCTTATACCGGCCCACAGGTCTTGAATATAGACGAAGAAGGTTACCCGGTACAACCCTACGGCACCCACGAGAACCCATATTCTGTATTGGATATAGCAGATATTGTTTATGTAAACCCCGTCAATACGGGCTACTCTCGGACTATCCCCATGAGTGGTAAAGAAATTAAGCGCGAGCAATTTTTCGGTGTAAACGCAGACATCAACTACTTGTCAGAATGGCTAACCACTTTTGTGACGCGTAAAGAACGTTGGCGCTCACCTAAGTACATTATTGGAGAAAGCTATGGTGGCACCCGGGTAGCTGGCTTGGCCTTAGCCCTTCAGGAAAAACAGTGGATGTACCTTAATGGTGTAATAATGGTTTCCCCCGCAGATTACCAAGCGTCAGCTTCGGACAGCCCGGTATCATCGGCCGTTAATTTTCCTTACTTCACAGCAGCAGCTTGGTACCACAAACAATTGTCTCCTCAGTTGCAACAGCAAGACCTATTGGACATCCTCCCTGCTTCAGAAGATTTTGCCATCAACACCCTGATGCCAGCACTCGCAAGAGGTGGTTTTTTACCCCAGGAGGAAAAGGAAGTTATTGCCACCAAAATGGCGGAATATTCAGGCATTTCTGCCAAAGTAATTTTGCAACACAACCTGGACGTTCCCACCCAATACTTCTGGAAAGAACTATTACGTGACGACAGTGGTCACACTATCGGTCGCCTGGATTCACGCTACCTGGGCTTAGATCGCAGGGAAGCAGGAGAAAGACCTGATTATAGTGCAGAACTAACCTCGTGGTTACACTCTTTCACCCCGGCCATTAATTACTACCTACGTGAAGAGTTGGGTTTCAAGACCGATTTGAAGTACAATATGTTTGGCCCTGTACGTCCCTGGGATTTCCAGAAAAATAATGTGCGCGATGATTTGCGCAAAGCAATGGCCGAGAATCCTTACCTCAACGTCATGTTTCAATCGGGGTACTACGATGGGGCCACTACCTATTTCAAAGCAAAATACATGATGTGGCAATTAGACCCCAGCGGCAAATTACAAGATCGTTTAAGCTTCCAGGGGTATCGCAGTGGTCACATGATGTATCTCCGCCTAGAGGATTTGCAAGCAGCAAATGAACACCTTCGGACTTTTATCTTGGACAGTATGCCAAAGGGAGAAGCAGCGAAGTACTAGGTACTCGGCTTTATCTCATGGTAGTGTTCGATACGTTCACGGGAGGCTCGTTTCACTCTCTGTAATAGTGGCTCTTCCGATAAATCAGAATCACGGAGTGTGCTCGCTACGTTCGCATTTTTTTACACCTATCGTTAATATCTCACAACCGTGAGTCCGAACGAAGTGAGCACCCACTGTGAACAACGCGAACACAAAAGAGTATTACCGTTTCTGAGAACCGTATTTTACCCCATCCTCTTGACCTTATACCCATATTTATATCTATTTTTACCGTTTTTTACCAAAAAATATTTCCGGGCAAGGAATATTATTGTAATTTTGGTTAACCGGCTTATTGGTTAACCAATCTTCCCGGTTTAGAAACTACAATCTCTTATGCTTGAAAATTTCAGTGAAATTCGTGTTGAAACCCCTGTTGATAAGATTATCAAGCAAATTCGTGCATTAATCACATCAGGACAACTTGCCTCTGGGGATCGTTTACCCGCAGAGCGAAAGCTTGCAGAGAAACTAGGTGTAAGTCGATCAAACGTTCGCGATGCCATCCAAAAACTTGAGTTCTACGGTATTCTCAAAACGCTACCCCAAAGTGGTACTGTAGTAGCTGGCATGGGAATTACAGCACTAGAAGGGCTTATCACAGATGTTCTGAAACTAGAAAAAAGTGATTTCGCATCCTTGGTTGAAACCAGGGTTATTCTGGAGGTAAGCGCTGCGAAAATTGCAGCGGAGCGCAGAACCCCCAAAGATATCACTGACCTGAAGAAAGCATTGGTAGCCTACGAGGAGACCATTCGTTCTGGTGCACTAGCGGTAGAAGAGGACTTACTCTTTCATTTAAAAATTGCAGAAGCCAGTAAAAATGCGGTTTTAAAATCACTAATGCTGATCATTACCCCCGATATCGTCAATAACTTTATCCAATATAAGGTATGCGATGATCAATCAGAATTGAAGGCCTACCACCAACACGAGCAGATTCTGGAACACATCATCAATAAAGATAGCGAGGCCGCCGCCGAAGCTATGCGAATCCACCTTCAAGATGTTACAGATTTCAGCAAGTCAAAGAACATTCTAGGATAAATTATATTCACTGTTTCTGAAATTAAGCACTCCCAATTACATTCAACCCTGCATGTAATTGGGAGTGCTTACCTATTTGTGTGTTTGGATACAGAGGCTCGTTTGGAATGTATTTGCTCCGCGACCAGCACTTTATGAATATTAGAAAATCGTTAAAAAATTTGGTAGTTCAAAATCTTCACTCTAAATTGGTCGACCAATTGTTGGTTAGCCAAATTTTCTGCTGTTTAGGATCCAGGTATCTAATTGAAAAGTAAAGAAAAAGGTCAAGCAACATTTGCATCGTAAGACCACCAGGTACTGCTTCATCACATCAGAAATGAAAATTCTGAAACAGTGGATTGAGGAGCGCTTCAGTGGACACGTTACTACAGTATGCTAAACGAACAGTACAGGTTTCAAAAAATGTAACCAGTACTAAAAAATACAACTTTAATAATTTATCAAACTTTTTTTTAATAAAAAACGTAACTGAAATGGAAAGTTTCTTTGCTAAAATAAATAAAAACATCATGCTAATGATGTCCTTATTTTTGGCGTTTACTTTAATCACCTCTTGTGGAGACGATGACGAAATGATAGTACCAGATCTATCAACCGTTGTTGCCAGTTTCACCGCACAGGTTGATGCCGACAATTCTTTGACCTATGATTTCACAAACAACTCCGTGGTAAATGGAATCACGGATACTAGTTTCGATTCATCATGGGACTTTGGTGGCGACGGGACTTCAACTGACGAGAACCCTACCCATACCTTTTCTGGTGAGGGTACTTATACCGTAACATTGACTGTAACCGCTTCCGATGGAGTAGTTGCTACAACAACTGAAACAGTAGAAGTTACAGCACCTAAGAACAGGTATGCTATTATTACTGACATGACGGATAGCGATACTGGTGAGCTTAGATATGCACCGATGGATTCTATTCGAAACGGAAGAATTACTTTTATGTACCGAGTAGCTGAAGGTCCTGTAGATATGGATATTCAGGATGGCTTTATCAACGTTTCAGGTAATTCCACAACTGGTGATTTTGCAATGGTCGAAGTGAGGTTGAAAGACAATGCACCGCATGAGTTCCGTGAAGGAGCTTCCGATGCGACTATTGCAGCTGCTAATTTTCCAGAGGGAATGGCTGATGTTTGGATTCCTGTAGAGATAAGTTGGTCTGCTGATGGCACCAATTATCCAACGTATACCGTTATAATTGATGGCCAGACTGTAATCACTGATGCGGTTAGTACTACTAACGGTGGTGTTGATGACGAAGCTCCGCATTTAGCTGCTGTCAAAGATGGCGCTGCTAATTTCCAGTGGAAATATGCTGGAAATTCAGCTATTTCTGATGGGATGTTTCATGTTGATGATATAGTAATATATTCTTCAGATTCAGGAACTGAAGTAGTGGCTTTCGAAGATAACTTCCAAGGAAGAGTAGCAGGCGATAATTTAAACCCTGATATTAACCTTGATTCTCCTTATCATGTGAACAGTGCAGACGCTACTGTAGGGGAAGATGAATAAACTGTTAATGTCTCAATGAGATGTTAGTAGAAGTGAAACATGAGTTTCCTTCATCAGAAAAGAGGAGTGCCTATTCAGGTGCTCCTCTTTTTGTTTTGGTAATATATTAAGTTTTTATCTCATCCAACTAGACACCTTATTATCAAGCTCTAAAGGAGAAAAATGTCTCAATGTATCAATTTTACTACTTACCTTCTGCTCAGATATATTTCCATTTAGATTATGAATGCTCAACGATTATTATTTCTGATTTTTAACCTTATTGGGGCTTATTTAGCTCATGGGCAAAACTCTTCTCAATTGGTCTATTTAGATCAAGGTGAATTAACTTATGTTCCTTTCTCTATGACGGGGCAATCAAATGAAGTCAACACCATTCCGGATTTTTCTTACGCTGGATACATGGGGGGAGGTGTTTCACTTCCTACTGATATTGAGATTAAGGTTACAGTTACTCCAGAAGAAGGAGAGGATGCTCGAAGAATTCAGGCTGCAATTGATCTAGTCGCAGCACTCGAACCTGATCAAAATGGATTTCGAGGTGTCGTATTAATTAAAGCAGGGCATTATAGTTTAGAAAACATTTTGGCAGTCAGAGCGTCTGGAGTTGTTTTAAGAGGGGAAGGGCAAGGATTAAACGGAACTGTGCTCCATTCAAATCCGCGAGTTGATCATAGTGTTATCAATATTCTGGGGCCAAGTGGTACCATTATCATTAAAGATGAACAATCGGAACAAGCTATTACAACCGATTATGTACCGGTGGGAGCCTATTCCTTTGAGGTTGAGGATGCATCGGATTTTGAGGTTGGAGAAAAAATTGTGGTTACTAGAACACCAAACCAAGTCTGGATCGATGCATTAGGCATGGATCAGGAAACACTCTGTGCTGGAAACAGTGATTGTAATGGCTGGACACCTGATGACTATACTATTGATCATGAACGAATGATCACTGCCATATCTGGCAATACTATTTCCATCAATATTCCCATCGTTGATGTTATGGAAGAGATGTATGGAGGCGGGTCGATTTCGAAAATCCAATCATCAAGGCGCATCAGTCATTGCGGTGTTGAAAACATGAGAATCCAATCTTTTTACGATGGTAATCTGGATGAATCTCATGCCTGGACTGCGGTTAGACTAAAAGATTCAGAAAACTGTTGGGTAAAACAAGTAACCGGTCAGTATCTTGCTTATAGTACCGTAAATATTGAAAGTGCTCATTTTACAACGGTTCAGGATTGCGCATACATTGATCCAAAATCTCAAGTTTCTGGAGGCAGAAGATATCCTTTTGCTATCCAAGAGGGATTAGGAAATCTATTTCAACGATGCTACTCAATTAATGGACGACACGATTTTGTGACAGGATCCAGAGTCACCGGACCCAATGTTTTTTTGGACGGGCTCGCAGAGAGCGCTAACTCAGACATTGGCCCTCACCATAGATGGGCTACTGGGACCCTTTTTGACAACATTCGAGGAGGTTCTACCAGGGTTTGGAACCGGGGTAGCTCGGGTAGTGGACATGGATGGTCAGGTGCACAAACTATGTTTTGGAATATGGACTCCTACAATGGAGAGTTTCGCGTAGACAGTCCACAGGGCTCAATGAATTGGGGCATTGGCTGTATTGGCACAAATCAGACAGGCGACGGATATTGGGAAAGTTGGGGTACTAACGTGCATCCCAGAAGTCTTTATATCCAGCAATTAGAAGACCGATTAGGCGTGAGTGCTCTTGATAATGTTTTAATACCTGAGCAGCAATCAGGAGAAATATATGATTTGCTAGCTACTTGGGGTGGATATGGAAATTTTTCTGATAGAGGATTTCATGGGGAGCTACCCAATGTGGGTTTTATAAATCCAATGAGTGCTATTGATGTGTCCACTTGGGAGGGGGGTGATATTGAAGTTAATGCGTCGGATAGTGATGGAACAATTCAAAATGTGAAATTGCTAATCAATGGAGAACCAGTCGGGACGGATAATGAAGCGCCCTACATATTCACTAATTTAACTACTACGATTCAGGACCTTTCTCATGAAGTTCATTACCTACAAGCTATTGTTACGGACAATGACGGGAATACAAATTTTACCAGAATAGCTATCATAGGAGGAGATCCACCACCGCCTAATGAGGAGGAAGAAGAAAATGAGCACTCACAAATACGAGTTTACCCCAACCCAACACAAAACAAGGAACTAACTATTGAAATGAAAGAGGTGGGATCCTATACCGTCAGCATTTTTGATTTGTACGGTCGGAAGGTAGATCATTTCATGTTTGAAGGAATGGAGCATCAGCACATCTGTAAAAACATAGCTAATGGAATTTATATACTTGAGATTAGAGAGATAGAAGAGATACGCTTCAAAAGCAAGTTGCTAATTCAGTAAAGAATAGTTGTAAAATGAAGGGTAACCCAAATCCGGTAGCTGATAAGTTGTTTGTTCCAAGGCTTCAATTCTCTCCATAATACATATCAAAATTTTCCCAAGGGATTCCAAGTTCTTTAAGTACAAAATACCAATAAACGGAAATTAACAAAAAAATATTTGGCTAACCAAAAATTGGTTGACCAATAATTGGTGTTTTACCTAAACAGTTTCGTAACTTTAGCCTTCATTAAGTAAAAGCTATCTAACCAAAGGAAGAATCTAATTGTCTCGAAGAACTATACCCGATTTACCCAGGTGTTTTGGCGATTATGTAGGCAGTTAAAATCCGAACTTATTAAATTAATTTCCATATGAATCATTTTTTACAAAAATTCATAGAACAGCCCAAGAGAGTGATGTGGCTCTCTGTTCTATTCATCTCCTTTTGTTCCATGAGTGCCAATGCTCAAGAGACCATTAGCGGCAAGGTCACCGATGACAGTGGTGAAGCTTTAATTGGAGCCACTATTATTGTGCAGGGAACTAGTGGCGGTACTATAACTGATTTTGATGGTACATTTAGCTTAGAAGCTGCCTCTGACGCTGTACTGGTGATTTCATACACAGGATATGAACCGAAAACAATCCCTGTTAATGGACAAACCAACATCAATGTAACCTTAGCTACAAATGCAGAGCTATTGGACGAAGTTGTAGTAATTGGCTATGGAAGTGTTAAAAAGAGTGATGTTACTGGTAGTGTATCTTCTGTAAAGGCTGAAGACATACAAGCTTTCCCAGTATTAAATGCAGCTCAAGCACTTCAAGGTCGTGCGGCAGGAGTAGCTGTTCAAACACAGAATGGTGGTGAGCCTGGTGCGGGTATTTCTATTCGAGTTCGAGGTAGTTCGTCACTCAATGCAAGCAGTGACCCACTTGTAGTGGTTGATGGTTTTGTCGGTGCTGCTTTTCCGCAACAAAATGACATTGAATCCATCGAGATATTGAAAGATGCCTCTGCTACTGCAATTTATGGATCAAGAGGATCAGGAGGGGTTATCCTGGTAACTACTAAGAAAGGTAAAGCTGGAAAAGCGGTCGTAGAGCTTAATTCCACTTATTCTTCCCAGGAGACGACCAATAGGTTGGACTTGCTGGATGCAAATGGATTTGCTCAATATCAAAACATGATCCGTAGCAATGCAGGAGATGCTCCTTATGCTCAAGGAACAGCTAAAACAGACTGGCAAGACGAAATTTACAGAGCTGGAAATACACAAAACCACCAACTGTCAGTTTCTGGAGGTGGTGACAATGTAAACTATTATTTTTCTGGTACTTATTTTGATCAACAAGGAATCATTGTTAATTCTGACTTCGACAAAATTCAGTTTCTAGCAAATGTAGATGCAAAAGTCGGGAGTAGATTAAAAGTTGGAATTAACAGTATTGCTAGTCGAAGCGAGCAAAATGGTGTTTCAACTCAATCGACAGGAAGTGATGCTATTGGTTCTGTAAACGGAGGAGGAGATGATGTAGTCGCTTTGGCATTCAGGTTTGCTCCCGATGTTGGCAGGTTTGATGACGCAGGGAATTTCTCTCAAAATACGGTGGGAGATGACATAGAAAATCCGTGGGCCGTGGCAACACAGATAACAAATGAAACCAAAACGGATAATTCAAGAACGAACGTTTATGCAGACTTTGAGATATTGAAAGGTCTGAGTTTCAAAACTACTTTAGGCTACAGAACGCAAAATAGTACGGAAGGTTATTTTAAACCGCAAACGTTTGTACTGTCTGCTGGTGGAGCGTTTTTAGAATCCGTAAAAAGAACAAGGTTTCTTAATGAAAACTACCTAACGTATACTTCAGCAATTGGGCAAGGTAATTTAACCGCAACAGCTGGGCATTCCTACCAAAAAAACACTACCGAAGGCTTCGAAGCAGGTGCCCGAGGATTATTGACGGATGCATTTTCATGGTATAACCTAGAAGCTGGACTTATAGATCAGCGCACCGTTGACTCTCGTTTCTCTGAATCGGAAATCGAGTCCGTTTTTGGGCGTGTCAATTTTGAATGGGCAGGCAAATATTTGCTGACTACTACAGTTCGTAGAGATGGAGCATCCAACTTTGCAGCAAATAACAAATATGCAATTTTCCCTTCTGTCGCAATTGGATGGAAGGTTTCAAGAGAAAACTTTTTACTCGACAACCCAACACTATCTCTCCTCAAGTTAAGAGCTAGTTATGGTCTAACGGGTAATCAAGCCATTGGCCCTTATGAATCACTCTCTACGTATCGTGTTCAGCCACCTACAGTGGTTGGTGGATCTTTTGGTGTAGACCTAGCTCGTGAAGCAAACCCAGATTTGAAGTGGGAAACTTCCTATCAGACAAACGTAGGTGTGGATATTGGTTTATTTGAAAACAGAATCACGATTAGCGCAGACTATTACAACATCGATACAGAAGACCTTTTAGCTGTCGATAGAGCTTCAAATTTTTACTTAGGAACATCTGATTTAGACGTTCTCAGAAATGTTGGTTCTATTAATAATCGTGGAGTTGAGTTTTCTTTGACGTCAACCAACATTAATAAAAAAGATTTTAGATGGACATCGAATTTCAACATTGCAAGGAACAGGAATGAAATAATCGAGCTATCTGGAGGAAACGAGATTTTAGGTAGTGGAGCTCCAGGTTATTTCGCTGGTGGTAATACATATATCTTACGAGAAGGTGAGGCGCTTGGTCTTTTTTGGGGATTAGATTACCAAGGTGTATATCAAGGTGGTGCTCTTCCCGCAGGTACAGCTGTGCAAGATGCATCTCTTGATGGAAATGGAAACCCGATACCAGGAGAACCTTTGTTCGCTGACGTAGCAGATGAAGAGGGTAACCTTGATGGCGTAATAAATGACAATGACCGACAGATTATAGGAGACCCAAATCCTGATTTTACGTTTGGTTTCACCAACACTTTTACGTACAAGAAATTTGATTTGAATATCTTTTTCCAAGGGGCTGTAGGTGGAGATATCTATAACCTGACAGCTGTTCAATTATACAATGGTGACAGTAATGGCTTAACGGATGTATTAAATTCCTGGACGCCAAATAACACAGATACCGATATACCTCGAGCAGCCATCAGAGGAAGAGAGCGCTCATCTCGTTTCGTAGAAGACGGAAGTTATGTAAGACTTAAGAATGTAGCTTTAGGCTATAGTTTGCCAAATGGTATGCTGGATAAAGTTGGAATCGGTTCAGCAAGATTATCTATCAGTGCTCAGAACCTACTAACCTTTACTAATTATTCAGGACTAGACCCTGAAGTGAGTTACTTTGGTAGTGGTGGCGAAAGCAGTGGAGATGATAATGTAATTCAAGGGCATGATTTTGGTAATTATCCTAACCTAAGGTCAATTACTATTGGTCTCAGCTTGAAATTCTAAATCAATAAAAAATTATTAATATGAATATGTATAAATATTTATTAGCATTGGTACTTGGTTTATCAATGGTGGGATGTTCGGATTTAGAAGAGAACGCATTAAGTGAATTGGAGCCAGATGAGCGGGTGGTCGATCTGCAAACAGTGCAGACTACCATTGCTGGTGCTTATGCTAATTTAACGGCTAGAGCATTTCTGTCTAGAGGCTTGGGCTTACCACTTATGCTGCGTTCAGATATGGTAGCTATAGGAAACCCTACCACTGCAGCTGAAAGAATTGAACACGATCAATTTACGGTCTCGGCAACTAATCCACTGATTTTAAATCCGTCTAATCCTGAAAGAAGTTTCTGGCCTCGGCTCTATCAGATGGTGAGAGGTGCCAATGAGACCCTACGAGAGGTAGCTGTTCTTGAAGAACAAAGCCCTGGGGTGAGTGAGGAAATAGCAGGACGAGCGCGATTCATTAGAGCTTATGCCTACTATCATTTGGTCAGACTTTTTGGAGACATTCCATATTTAGACGAGAAAATTAGTACTGCTGAAGCATCAGTGGCACCAAGAACACCTGTGGAAACTGTATATGAGAACATCATTGCAGATTTTGAATATGCCAAGGAATGGTTACCAGATTCACGAGCTAACAGAGCCCTTCCTGGCAAAGCAGCCGCTAGTGCTTTTCTCGCTAGTGTCTATCTCACCAGAGGAGAATATCAACTGGCCTACAATGAAGCTACTGATATTATCAATAAGGCAGGAACGTACAACTTGGCATTGGAGCCAGATTATCGTAATATCTTTCATGCAGAGAATACCAATTTTTCTCTAGAGCCTATTTTTGTAATAGACTTCGTAGCAACCAATATCGATGATGAATCCAGAGATTACCTAGCTGCTTTCACAGGTTTCTATGGTCAAGCAACCTATTACCCTTCAGGGGGATGGTCTGTTTTGGTGCCAGCTCAAAAAGTATATGATACCTGGGAAGATGGAGACTACAGAAAGGACGTCTGTTTTGATGATGAAGCATTAGACAACAGTGGTAATCTGATTCCTTTTACTGCTTTTTCTAGCTTAGATGGTCGTAATGCGAATCGTCCACATATTTCCAAGTATACAGCTATGGCAGGCTCCTTGCCACAGGCTAATACTAGCGGAAGAGATTCGGAATCCAATTACCAGTTGATGCGCTATGCCGAAGTGCTCTTAATCGCTGCTGAGGCTGCTGCTGAACTTGGTAATACGGCAGAGGCTGATCAATGGATTAACATGATAAGGGAAAGGGCTAGAAATGGGGATGGAACCGGTGCTCCAAGTGCTGTACCTGCGAACATCTCGGGAGCCACTGTTGATGATGTACTAGAGGAAAGAAGATTAGAGCTTGCCTTTGAGCATAAAAGGTGGTACGATATAGTCAGAAGGAAGATGGGTAATGAGGTGTTCGGACCAAATGGTTTTGAAGCCGAACTAGGCACAAGAAACTTTGACCCATCCAGGGACTACTTGCTACCAATTCCTCCATTGGAAATAACAAACAACCCTAATTTGACCCAAAACTCCGGGTACTAGTCAGGGTATTACTGGGAAGATTCAAGATTCCTCCTTCTTTAGGGAACAGCACGAAAATAATCCCGATAGCTATCGGGATTATTTTCTGCGAAATACTCTAGGTAGAGGACACTTGAATCTTTCCGTAATTATACTGCCCCTCTTAACGTACCAAACATGCTCTTAGTTGGACATTTCTCATGCTTGGTTTAGGTATTTCCTACTCAATACTCTTCGCCCCTTTTAAAAAAAATAATTATGAAAACGTCATTTTGCTGTAACCTTCAAAGTATAAGACAAATTGAATTTTCTTATATTTTACCTTACACTCGATCTGTTTTTCTACTATTAGTAATGAGTATGGTGGTTAGTTCTGCTACGGCACAGGACTTAGATCCAGACCTTCCTCCCGGTGGGAATTTTGATCTTTCTTATTGGAAACTTACCCGTCCAAATCAACAAGAACGAGATGCAGAGCAACTGGTAGCTGGCTATGAAGTGGATGGTGAGTTCTACACCCACCCGATTACTGGTGCCATGGTATTTTGGTGTCCCAACGATGGAGCTACGGGTGGCAGCACCTATCCGAGGAACGAGTTAAGAGAGATGATTCGTAGACTTGACACTAGCATTCCTACTCAAGGAATAAATAAAAACAACTGGGTGTTTTCTTCTTCTACGATGGAAAACCAAGAAGCTGCTGGAGGTGTAGACGGCATCATGACTGCCACCGTAGCGGTGGATCATGTGTCTGAGACTTCTGATGCAAGTTTTAAGGTAGGTCGAACTATCGTCGGACAAATACACGCCTCCAATGATGAGCCTTGTAGATTGTATTATCGCAAATTGCCTGGAAACACCAAGGGGTCTATTTATTTCGCTCATGAACCTACTACCGGCCCTGAACAATGGTACGAAATGATTGGTAGTAGAAATGATGGTGTGCCCGATCCAGTAGATGGAATTGCTTTAGGTGAACAGTTTAGCTACGAGATTAAGGCAATTGGTAATCTTCTGACGGTAACCATCATGAGAGATGGTATGGATGATGTTGTTCAAGAAGTAGATATGACAGATAGTGGCTTTGCTGATGATTGGATGTACTTCAAAGCAGGAAACTATAACCAAAACAACGCTGGAGATCCAGACGAATATGCGCAAGTATCTTTCTTCGCTTTAGATGTTACGCACTTTGCCCCTACCCCACCAACCGCCTATCTTGCCCCATCTGATATACCAAGATTTCAACCTTTTCTCGCAGAATGCAAGTTACAAGGTCCTACCAGCTCAACGCTTCGCGACAGAGACGCACTTAATGCTGGCTATACACATCCCGAGTGGTTCTATGTAGTTGATGGTGACAAAATACGATTCAATCAATCTGGTGATAGCCAACGAACAGAGCTCCGGAATGAAACGAATTGGGATCTCAACGACGAGAATCGATCGCTTCACGGAAGAATTGATATTGTAGAGCAGACTTGTGACCAGGTCACTGTAATGCAAATTCACGATGATGCCAATGCTGGTAGTGGACCAAATAAACCATTACTAAGAATTTATAAGAAGAATTCTAGTTTCCCCACTAATCACATCTGGGCAGCAATCAAAACCGATAACGGCGGATCTAATACCACTCATGTGGATCTTGGCGAAGACCCAGGTGGATATTTTAACTGTGATATTCGATTGGTTGACGGAAATATGATCATCGATTTTGAAGGAGAAGAAAAGGTGAATATGGATGTCTCCTACTGGACCTGGCCTAGTTATTGGAAAGCAGGGGTTTACCTTCAGGATGCTGGTGAAGCAACTGCACATTTTGATGAACTATTTGAAGAAGATGGTTCGCCACAAAACTATTTCCCATCTGTCAGTATAACCGATCCTGCCAACGGTACTAATTTCTTACCTGGTAGTGACATCACGATTACCGTTGACGCGGAAGATTCTGATGGTTCAGTGACAACAGTAGAGTTTATTGAAGGTGGTGGTAATATACTTGGAGAAGACACTACTCCTCCCTATTCATTTACCTGGACAAATGTACCTGAGGGAGCCTATACATTAACAGCCAGGGCTACAGATAACGAAGGAGGGTCAAAGACCTCCTTAAGTACCAACATTACGGTTCAGGTTCCGATAAATGTAACTGGAGTGGACATGAGTGAGCTTACCGGACCAATTTCTGTTGGAGCCAATCTCCAATTAGAGACACTCGTTTCTCCTGGAGATGCCACCAATCAAAATTTGATTTTTGAATCTGACAATACAAGTGTTGCAACAGTATCGGAAAGCGGCTTACTGTCCGCAATTTCTGAGGGGGAGGTGACCATCACCGTAACAACCGCCGATGGAGGATTTACCGATTCGCAAACCTTAGACGTACTTACTCCTTCCGATGAGTTCAACTGGGCATTGGGACAGCCGGTTGTAGGTACCGGTACGCCAGATGGTAACAACGATGAAGATAAGCTTGTAGATGATGATACCGGTACGCGTTGGGCTGTATCAGGCTTTCCACAATCTGCAACTGTTGATTTAGAAGGGAATATAAAGATAACCCAGACAGAAGTTACCTGCTACCAAGACAGAGCTTATCAATTCATTATTGAAGGTGCTTTAAATGAAGATGGCCCCTTTACCACTATCATAGACAGATCAAACAATAATATTCCAGGTACCGCTACTGCGCCAATTATCAATGCTGTAGATAGTATTGAAGCCAGATTCGTAAGAATAACCGTATCAGGTGCAGATGTTTACACTGGTACATGGATAAGTCTTACGGAATTGAGAGTGTTTGGTGACGGTGAGCGGACATTTACAAATGTGACGGAATTAGAGGAGGAAAAAATACGGATATCTCCCAATCCCGCCTCATCCATCGTAACAATAGAAGCCGGGTATGAATATGATACCGTGGTCGTTTATGACGCAACAGGAAGAAGCGTCATCCAAAGACCTATTAATGAGTTAATAACACTGGATATAAGTAGGCTTCAATCAGGTGTTTATTTTATAAAGCTTGAAGGCCGTAACAAATCCGAAGTTCGTAAGCTTATAAAACGCTAAAATATTTAAGGAACAGCACGAAAATAAAATGCGATTCGATTCGCGGCTACTTCGTGGTCTGTTTTCCATAATAGTTAACTAAGTGGTTCATTTCAAACATGTTAACTATTATGGAGAACCTGAGAGAATCGCATTTTATTTTATGCGCAATACTAAGTACCTATGAAAATTCCTCTTTTGTTTTCGTTTCTATTCCTTAGTGTTCTGGTAAGTGCGCAAAACCGCTATGATGTTTCGTCTCAATCAGAGTTCAATACGGCCCAAGACCTGGCAAACGCAGGAGATACAATAGCATGGGAGCAGGGTACCTATTCCGATACTCGTATGGATATTGATAAAGATGGATTGATAGTAACCGCAATACCGTACGGAACTGTTTTGTTTACAGGAGTATCTAGAGTTGTCATCAATGGTGATGATGTTACTTTTTCTGGCTTTCAATATATTGGAGGTTTTGTTCCCACTTTAGATGTAATTAGAGTATATGGAAGTGACATATTGATTACGCATGTAAACATTCAGAATTATACGAGCTTCAAGTACCTCAGGGTGTATGAAGAATCCAGAAGAACGACCATTAGCTATTGTAATTTCGAGAATCGCCTCAACTTAGATGATCAGAATATACTCTCCATATTAGTGGATGATGAACCCGGCTATCACAAGATTCAATATTGTTCCTTCAAAAATTTCGATGGCATAGGCAATGACCAAGGTATTGAACCAATCAGAATTGGGGTCAGTTCACAAGGGGATTTAGATAGTCGTACACTTGTGGAGTATTGCTACTTTACGCAGTGCAATGGAGATGGTGAAATTATCTCGCATAAGTCTAGACAAAATGTGTATCGCTATAACACCTTTGAAAACAACCCGGTAGCTGAACTGGTACTAAGACATGGTGATGAAGGAATCGTTTACGGCAATTTTTTTCTGAATAATATGGGAGGAGTTCGAATACGAGAGGGTTCTAATCATTTCGTTTACAACAACTATTTCGAAGGGCAAGATCGAAGAACAATTTACTTACAAAACGAATCGTCTGACCCTTTGTCTGATATTCACATTTATCATAATACCATTATCGATTCAGAGGAATTAAGATTGGGAGGTCCAGGAAGTAACCCACCCACCAATGTTATCATTGCTAATAATATTTTTACGGACCCCAAAGTGCAACTATTTGACGAAGACACTGGAAATGAAACCTGGATTGGTAACCTTGCCTTTGGTACCCTAGGGATTGATTCCCCATCGTCTGGACTTTCAAATACAGACCCTCTGCTTGTTGCAAATACCGAAGGCTTCTTTCAGCCAGCATCTAACAGCCCTGTTATTGCGGCAGCTAGTGCCGGCTACCCAGCGGTTCCTCTTTATCCAGGCATGGATTATGATAATGAAATACTGTTTGATTTGATGACAGAATCGAGACCGGTATCAATAACTGATCGAGCGGTTGGTGCTTCTGAATTTTCATCAACAGTCAATGTCCAACCATATGCTAACGAGATGAACACAGGTCCTTCCTACTTATTTGACAACCTTGTCAATTACGTAACTGCAAATGTATCACAGCTTTATATTGGAGGAGAAGGAGAGACTAGGTCTATTATGATTTCCAGTAATATCGATTGGACCATAACGAGCAGCACGGGTTGGATCTCAACTAACCTTTCATCTGGATCGGGAGACACCCAACTCAATATAATAATTGATCCAAACGAAGAGAACGTTAATCGATCGGGAACATTGACAATTACTGGTGGCACACAATCGGTGACTATTAATGTGTTTCAAGATCCCGGTGGGCCGGTTGGTGTTCTGGAAAGCCTTAAAAGTGAAGTGCTTTTATTTCCAAACCCAACAGATGGTAGCGTAAGGTTGAGTAATTTACCACCAGGAATCTACCGTTCTCATTTAGAGCTAGTTGATCTGACCGGAAGAAGTCTTTTCTCAAAGGAGTATCGAATAGATGATAATGAATTGGTGGTTGATTTGGACAAATTGGTACCTGGCATTTATATATTAAATATAAAACTCATGCTTCAGAATGGTACTGCTTACAGGGAGTTGACCCGTAAGGTGGTGAGAAATTAGTTCGGCGAAAAATCTAACGAAGTGCAGGATAAAATTTAGCTGTATTGATCGTCATACGATCTAGGAGTTACCACTTGTAGCAGAATTTGTCCTTGCTAAACAAGTCTATTTATGTCGTAATTACTTCACATTGCATATTTTACCTGCCTCGGAGCTTATCTTCTATTACGAATTCAATATCAAGTGTTGTATTAGAGGTCTCCTTGCAAAAAAAATTTGGCAAATCGGAAATATGACTTATATTTGGTCAACCAATTAATGGTCAACCAATTTTGCAGCCAGCTTCTATAATAAACAGGGATGTTAGAAAATTTCAATGAAATCAAGGTAGAATCACCAGTTGATAAGCTTATCAAGCAAATCAAAGAACTGATTACTACTGGACAACTGACTCCGGGAGACCGCTTACCTGCTGAGCGAAAGTTGGCAGAACGACTTGGCGTCAGTCGTTCAACTGTTAGAGATGCCATACAGAAGCTGGAGTTTTATGGCATACTGAGGACATTACCACAAAGTGGTACAGTGGTCGCTGGTATTGGAATAACGGCTTTAGAAGGGCTGATTACGGATGTATTAAAATTGGAGAAAAGTGATTTTACTTCTTTAGTGGAAACACGAGTTATTCTGGAAACCTCTACGGCGCATTTTGCAGCAGAGCGCCGCACGAAGGATGATTTAGCAGAAATAAAAAAAGCACTAAAAGCATACGAACTCAAAGTAAAGCAAGGAGAACCTGCCATTGAGGAAGATTTGCTTTTTCACCTAAAAATTGCAGAAGCAAGTAAAAATGTGGTGTTAAAGTCTCTGATGCTGATCATAACGCCAGATATCATTAAAAGCTTTATTCAATATAAGGTTTGTGATGATGAGACAGAATACAAGGCATTTCACGAGCATCAGCTCGTTCTTAAGCATATTACAGATAAATATAGTCAGGGAGCTGCAGAAGTTATGCGCAAGCATTTACATGATGTAATAGACTTCAGCCAATTGACCGTATTTCAACCATAGTTTTATTGTTGATTACTTTCTTTTATTCACTTTGATACCTAAACTTAAAAATACCTCTTCAATGATCTATCTGATCAATTCAGGTTAGTTTTGAATACGCTTCGCTAACTTTTTTTATATTGATATTTATGACAATGCTATATGGATAAAAATATCTAATAGCAGTGCTTATTCTGCTGAAAATGTAATCCAAAAAATAGTGATTAGACATATCTGTACCCTCATATTGTCCTTTTTGTTGTTGACTTCGATCAACGCTCAGCATCCATCTTTAAGTCTGACTTTGGAGGGGGTTGAACGTATCAGGGCTGGCTTAGGTAGTGTTCCCCTATTCGATGAGGCTTTAGACAAAGCGAAGCAAGAAGTCGATAAAGTCTTAGGGCAACCATTACCCGTACCGGTACCTAAGGATATGGCAGGTGGTTATACTCATGAGCAGCATAAGAAAAATTGGTTCTTGCTACAAAAGGCAGGTGTGCTATTTCAAATCACGGGGGAAGAGAAATACGCCGTTTTTGTACGCGATGCCTTATTGACTTATGCCCAACTCTACCCTACCCTACCAATACACCCAACTAAAAGATCGTACGCTACAGGAAAATTATTTTGGCAATGCCTCAACGATGCCAACTGGTTGGTCTACGTAAGCCAGGCCTATGATTGTATCTACGACTGGCTTTCTACGGAAGAACAGCAGTTGCTAAATGATCAGCTTTTTCGCCCGATGGCCAATTTCCTTTCTGTTGACAACCCTCAATTCTTCAACCGTATCCATAACCACAGTACCTGGGCCAATGCCGCTGTAGGCATGATAGCGATCGTTATGGAGGACGACGAATTGCTACAGAAGGCCCTTTACGGGTTACCCAATGATCAACTGCCTGATGATTTACGTGACAACGATAATGGTCAAATCAAGCTGACCGGGCAAAAAGCAGCGGGGTTTCTTGCCCAACTCGATTACTCTTTCTCCCCTGATGGTTACTTTACGGAAGGACCTTATTATTTGCGTTACGCCATTTATCCATTTCTGCTATTCAGCAAGGCTTTAGCAAATAATCAGCCAGCATTAGATATCTTTAATTACCGTGATCGCATACTCGAAAAGGCAACCTATTCCTTATTGAATCAGGCCGATTACAAAGGTGTGTTTTTCCCAATCAACGATTCCCAAAAAGGGATGTCAATCCAGGCTCGCGAAGTGATCACTGCAGTGGATCTAATCTACCTGGATGGTGGACGTGACCCCCAATTACTATCTATTGCCCAGCATCAACAAAAAGTTATTCTTACAGATGCTGGTTTTGCGGTAGCTAAAGCAATTCACCAAGGTTTAGCAGAGCCTTTTGTGCCAAAGTCTATGCTTTATAGAGATGGTGCCGATGGTAAAGAAGGAGGCTTAGCCATTCTACGTGCTAGCCAAAAGAAAGATACCGAAATCTGTTTGGTAATGAAATATACCGCCCAAGGTATGGGACATGGCCACTTTGATAAACTTTCCTACTCGTTGTATGATGAAACCGGGGAAGTTATTCAGGACTACGCCTCAGCTCGTTGGGTCAACATTGAACAAAAAGGTGGAGGACGGTACTTACGCGAAAACAATACCTGGGCCAAGCAATCCATCGCTCACAACACCTTGGTTGTCAACGAAACCTCCCACTATAACGGAGACATCCGCATTGCGGAAACAAGACAACCAGATTTATACATTGGTAAGGCCGACCAATCAGATATTCAACTCATAGGGGCTGTCGACACCGGTGCCTATAAAGATCATACGCTTCAACGGACTATGTTCCTACTTCAGGATGAAGATTTTGAACACCCTGTAGTTATTGACATCTATCAAGCAACAGGTGCCACCCCTGCCCAATTTGATCTTCCTACTTGGTTTCACGGACACCTCCTGTCTACCAATTTCGAATATAAACTTGAGCATGAAGTAATGGGAGATGGCCATGGTTACCAGCACTTATGGTCAGAAGCAAAAGGAAATAGTACTGATGGACAAGCTCAAATAACCTGGTTTTCCGATGGGAAATTTTACAGCCAGACGTCTTTGGCTAATGCATCAGATGAACTCTACTTTATGCGCCTGGGCGCAAATGACCCTTCCTTCAATCTCCGGCGTGACCCTGCCTTTATGATTCGAAAGAATGCTGCTACTAATCCTGTTTTCATTTCTATATTGGAGTCTCACGGGAGCTACAATCCTGTTGAAGAAATCCCCTCTTCTCCGTTCGGAGACGTGGTCAAGTTAAGTCTCTTACATGCTGACGAAGCTTATGTTATTTGTCAGATTCAGCATAAAAACGGTAACACCTGGGAATTAATGCTTGCTCAAAAAGATGCAACAGCAGGAGCCATTCACAGTGTGAATACCAAAGAAAAAACGTGGGAATGGAAAGGCCCTTATCAACTTATCAAAACAACTAATTCTAATGAAAGCAAGTAATAAATTTCTCTTAGTCGACAAAATTAAGTCGCAAGAGGTAGACCATGAAACATTAGACCAATAGCTTATGTTAAATCAAATCAAAAAAAAGGTAAGTGGCTTGCGTTGGTGGGTAATCGGTCTCATCGCTCTAGCTACGGTAATCAATTACATAGACAGACAGGCTTTGCCTGTTCTGTGGCCGGATATTGCAGAAGATCTGTATCCGGAGAAGAATGCAGATGAACGAAAAGCAATTTACGGGACTATTTCAGTAGTATTCCTTTTCTCTTATGCCTTTGGTCAAGCTATCTTTGGCAAAATATTTGACAAAGTGGGTACCCGCATTGGCTTTGCACTATCTATTGGCTTTTGGTCTATTGCAACAGCTATGCATGCCTTTGCCAGAGGTGTTGTCAGCCTTAGTATATTCAGAGGAATATTAGGTGTTGCGGAGGCCGGTAACTGGCCTGGCGCTGCTAAGGGTAATGCCGAATGGTTTCCCACTAAGGAGCGAGCTTTTGCACAAGGACTTTTCAATTCAGGTGCTGCGATTGGAGGTATCATTGCCTTTCCGACCATCGGTATATTATCGATTTACATGTCTTGGAAGTTCATTTTCATTATTGTTGGTGTTATTGGTCTGTTGTGGTTAATTCCATGGTGGATTATTGTAAAATCACCTCCGTCGAAACATCCATGGATTACTGACGAAGAGCGTGATTACATCCTGAAGGGTCAGCAGAATCAAGACATAGATGGTGACGGAAAACCTGACGAAGGCTATAATCCGACAACCACCAACATGCTTAAACATAAAGAAAGCTGGGGAGTCATTATCGCCTCAGCAGCGATTGATCCAATATGGTGGCTTTTCGTATTCTGGATTCCTATTTATCTCAATGAGGTTTATGGCATGGACGTCAAATCAATAGGTTTTTACGCATGGGTACCCTACGTGGGAGCCATGTTAGGTGCCTGGTTTGGGGGTTTATTTGCTCAGAATCGCATGAAAGCAGGTGTGTCTGTCAATAAGACCCGTAAAACGGTGATAACATTAGGTTGTTTGATCATGTTACCAGCATTATTTGCCATGTCAAATCCCGGAGGGCCGGTAACAGCAGTTTTGCTGATGGCTGTGATCCTGTTTGGATTCCAGACTGCAATTGGTAATGTTCAGACGCTACCCAGTGATTTATTTGGTTCCAATACCGTTGGAACACTTGCAGGTATTGCGGGAACCGCAGCAAAATTGACTGCGGCGGGGCTTACCGTATTAGTTCCCTTGCTTACTGCGGGAGGTAACTATACACCAGCTTTTGTTATAGGAGCTGCATTGGCGATCATTGCATTAGCAGCAGTGTGGGTCTTATGCCCGAAAATTGAACCATTAAAACCACTTAATTAAGGAGCAATATTAAACATTAAGTCAAGTAATAATATGAAAAAAGTAGTCACTTTTGGAGAGATCATGCTGCGGCTGACTCCTCCAGCAATGCAACGTTTTTCTCAGGCCAACAGCTTTGATGTTGTTTATGGCGGAGGTGAATCCAACGTAGCTGTTTCACTAGCTAACTATGGGATACCCACAGAATTTGTCTCTCGCATTCCTGCCAATGATTTGGGTGAATGTGCACTGATGGAGATGCGTAAACGCAACGTAGGTACACAACACATGCTTCGCGGCGGCGAGCGGCTAGGTATCTACTTCCTGGAAATGGGAGCCGTAAGCAGAGGTAGCAAAGTGGTCTATGACCGAGCACACTCCGGAATGGCCAGCATAGAAAAAGGCATGGTCGACTGGGAAGCCGTTTTTGCCGATGCACAATGGTTTCACTGGACGGGTATTACACCAGCTATCTCACAAGGGGCAGCCGATGCTTGCCTAGAGGCCATCCAAACAGCTAATCGTATGGGTGTTACCGTTTCTACGGACCTCAACTACCGGAAAAACCTATGGAAGTATGGTAAAGAGCCCGAAGAAGTAATGCCCGAACTAGTGGCTGGTTGCGATATTATTTTAGGTAACGAAGAAGATGCCGAAAAGCACTTCGGGATTCATCCTAAAGGTGTCGATGTGACCCAAGGACACTCTGTTGATGCCAAGGCCTATCTATCTGTTTTACAGCAGCTAATGGAACGTTTTCCACGCTGTAAGAAAGCCATCACCACTTTAAGAGGATCGATCAGTGCATCGCATAACACTTGGTCGGGGGTACTTTATGATGGTAAAACGCTCTTTGAGGCACCAACTTACCAAATCACCCATATCGTTGATCGAGTAGGTGGAGGCGACAGCTTCATGGGTGGCCTGGTCTACGGCCTGATTGCTTATCCTGACGACGATCAAAAAGCGCTAGATTTTGCGGTTGCGGCTTCATGCCTAAAGCACACCATTTATGGCGATGCAAACCTAGCTACTATCTCTGAAGTAACGCAATTGATGGGAGGTGATGCCAGCGGTCGTGTGAGTCGTTAAATTTTACTGCCACGGAGGCACGGAAGGTTTTCCATAAACGCCGTGCCTCTGTGGCTAAGAACTTGTTGGGAAATTTAAGAAACCAACTAGTTCTCTATGAATCCCCATTATTAAAACTTCCTATTTTTTATGGCTAATTTTAGTAGAATACAAGTTGTTCAGTCTATGCAGGACAGTGGTATAGTTCCTGTTTTTTATCACTCAGATGTTACTATTGCCAAAGAGGCATTGAGCGCCTGTTACCGAGGAGGTGCACGCCTTTTCGAGTTTACCAATCGCGGTGATTTCGCTCACGAAGTTTTTCGTGAACTAAGTCTTTTTGCTAGAAAAGAGTTACCAGAAATGATCCTAGGCGTAGGGTCTATTACAGACGCGGCCACCGCTTCATTATACATGCAGATGGGAGCTAACTTTATTGTTACACCTGCTTTCCGCAGAGATATCGCTTTGGTGTGTAATCGCAGAAAAGTACTATGGTCACCTGGATGTGGCTCTCTTACAGAGATCTGCGAAGCGGAAGAGTTAGGCTGTGAAGTCGTAAAACTGTTCCCTGGTGGTGTATATGGCCCTGGTTTTGTAAAAGACATTAAAGGCCCACAGCCATGGACATCCATCATGCCTACTGGTGGCGTTTCTCCTACCCGTGAATCCCTGGAGGCCTGGTTTAAAGCCGGAGTAAGCTGTGTTGGCATGGGTTCACAACTCATGGTCAAGGATAAGAATGGTGTACCTGACTATGCACGCATCGAACAACTTACCCATGATGCCATAAAGATGATTAAAGAAATCAGAGGGTAAGAGCATTTGTTAAAAACTATGACGTAGCGAAGCTTGACTTTTAGTAAAAGTCAAGCTTCGCTATTTGGATATTAAAAGTAATCTTAATCCCGCCCCCCTTTCTTTTTAGAAGGCGTTGGCGCGTTTTTCATAACAAATCGATGGTCTTCAACTAATTTCAGAAGATCATGAGCACTCAAGACACCAACAATTTTCTGTTCATCCGCAACAACAAGGTGATTAATATTGTGGTTACGCATTACACGAGCGGCAATATGGACGTCTGAATAAGGAGGGATAGTGTATACTTTTGTAGTCATGACATGACTAAGGGGAGTGTTATCTGAAAAATCACTGAGCATATCAGTGGCCGTAAAAATGCCTTTTATATTGTTTTCATTATCAATGACAGGGATAGACTTAATCTTGTTTTTAGTCATTATTGACTGAGCATGTCCAACAGATTTATGCGGCATTGTGGTGATGACAGACTTTACCATCAAATCTTTCACTTTGATATTCATAATTATTGATTTAAGATTGTATTAGCGTTTACTAATTAGCTTAAAGAACAAGAATACTACCAATAAAGAAGATGATGACTATCATCGCGTAAGATGCTAAATGTCAATCTTTCTTTTGAACACCAACAAGACCGTGGTTTAGGCCTCCCTAAATATCATTCCACATACACCAATTTATCCCTCTGCTCCTCTACCCTACCAATTGGCAACAAATCTAGGTTCTGATTTTGTTGAAAATGCTGAAATGCTGGCAATTCGCCAGGAGCCACCGCTACTAACAGGCCACCGCTTGTTTGGGGATCACAGAGAATATTTCTTTCCAAATCAGTTAGATCTCCAACCCGGTGGCTGTAGCTTGCCCAATTGCGGTTGGTGCCTCCAGGGATACAGCCTTCCGATAAATAATAATGGATAACAGCTGGATCAATGAGAGGGACGTTATCAAAAATAACTCGAGCACTGGTTTTACTCGCGTCCATCATTTCACGCAAGTGTCCAATCAACCCAAATCCGGTCACATCGGTCATCGCATGTACATAAGGTAATTTTGCCAAAGCTACTCCTATCTTATTGAGCTTAATCATGCTATCCCGAGCCAAGAATTGATCTGCGTCCCTCAGCTTCCCTTTTTTCTGTGCTGTACTCAGGATACCTACCCCCAAAGGCTTGGTCAGAAAAAGATAATCTCCCGGCTGAGCTCCGCCATTCTTTTTCAAGTCCCCAACAGCAACCCGCCCTGTCACTGCAAGTCCAAAAATCGGCTCAGGGCTATCAATACTGTGCCCTCCAGCTAATGGGATTCCAGCATCCTGGCAAGCTTGTCGGCCACCAGCGATAACCTGCTGCGCTACTTCGGCGGGGATAGTATTGATTGGCCATCCCAAAATGGCGATAGCCAATAAAGGAGTCCCGCCCATCGCATAAACGTCACTAATGGCATTAACAGAAGCGATTCGACCAAAATCAAAAGGATCATCAACAATGGGCATAAAGAAGTCTGTCGTACTTATGATTGCACTACCATCCCCTAGCTCCATTACGGCAGCGTCGTCACGCTCTTGATTACCGACCAGCAAGGAAGAAAAATGGGGACTCGCCTGATCAGAAGCAAGGATGGTATCTAAAACCTGTGGCGAAATTTTGCAGCCGCAGCCAGCACCATGACTGTACTGCGTTAATGGAAATTGATTTGGGGTTGACATCTTTCAGTTGAAGGTTTGATATTTGGGGCCTTTGCTCCCGTTATAAAGCAATTTGATAATAGCTGGCTTGCCAAAAAATGTAAAAGTAATTGAGTTGTATTGGAATAAAGGATTGTTGGGCAAGAAAAACAAACAGAAAACAAATTATGTTTAATTAAAAAATTAGACACAAAATTTGCTTACTTGACTATAAAATACTATCTTTGCAAAGAGCAAATCGACCGATTGCTCATCAATCAGCGGTAACTACCCTCTGCACGGTCGCAGAGACAATCATCGGTTTTTTTACGCAATGTAGGCCTCTTTTCAATTCACTGAAGAGAGGGTGTGATAGCGTGTCTCTTGCTAAGGTTAGCAGAGATGTGCGGTGTTCGGACTGGATTCACCAGATATAGGGTGGGTCCCGCCATGCGGGTCGTGGGAGGCACTCAATACACAATCTCTCCCCCTCTCGCAATCACCACAAAACATTTATGGTCATCGCGGCCGCCACACTCAACCCAAAGACCAATAGTTTTCATGATTTCAGCCCTCTTTGTGCTTCCTGCCAAGTCAACAATGCTTTAGCAATAGCCTTAGGGTCATTCTCCTCTGGTTTAAGAATCCAATCAGGCTCCTGCCCATTTTTCGCTAAACTGGAGAGGTAGGCTTTGTCATAATATTTGAGAGCAATGCTGGCAGCCGTAGCAAAATCATCTTTTTCTAATGCCTTCAACGCAGCATTAAGGTGTTGCCCCCCTAAACGTTTACGGATTCGTTCAAAAGCGAGGACTAAGTCTTTCTTTTTGAAATTGGCATAATCTGCTACCAGATTCTCAACTCGCCAATCCAACGGAATAGCTAATTGCACCAAAGGTGCCGTCAACATCTTTTGCCACAATTCATTCGGCAAATAGACCCTGCCAATAGATTTACTTTCATTTTCCAACCAAATTGGCTGGGGACTTGCTTTTAGGCTGTGAAATTGATAAAAAAGATCGTTCTCAAATTGCTCAACAGTAGGTTGCTCTTCTTCTCCTAAGGCACCAAAAGAAGACCCCTTGTGATGAGCCATTGCCTCTAAATCCAAAATGGCCCCTCCCTGTACTTGCAATTCGTGTAATATTTTAGTCTTGCCAGAGCCCGTTGGGCCTCCTAGCATGAACATGGGCACCTCAAACTCAGCAAGATTTTGCCGGCCTCTATTACGTAGCGCTTTGTATCCTCCTTCTACAACTAATACTTCTCGAAACACCTTACTTAGCAGCCAAGCCATACTTTGTGACCGCTGCCCTCCGCGCCAACAATGCACTGCCAAAGTATCTTCCTTCGTTTGCGCTCGTGCTTCTTCTACATACCAACGCATCTTTCTACCCGAGAATTCCAAACCCCGCAGAAAAGCCTCATCCGGACTTCTTTGCTTATACAATGTTCCGACTTCGGCCCTTTCTATATCCGTAAACAAAGGCAAACTCTTCGCACCTGGCCAATGCCCAGCGGTAAACTCTCCAGGAGAACGAACATCAAATAATAGTGGCTTAGCAGCAAGGTCAAACCAGTCTTGTGGACGAATAATTTTAATGGACAATTGTAATTGTATTTTCGCTAACGCTTATCTATTAGCATTACAGTGCAATAATTTTGGCCTTCGGATGATCGTTGATAAAACGTTGGATAATACGGGCAGTATCTGGATAGCCAGGGTAAGTTTTTACTGCTTCTATTAATGTTTCTTGATCAGCGGCTTCTGCTGAAGAAATATAACCAAATCCAGCGAAGTGCCCCTCTTGTACCAAAATTACTGATTTCTCTTCCGTATGTCGACCTTCATCCAACAATAAAAAATCACTGTCAAAAACAGTACGGAGTCGCTCTTTTGCTAATAAAGCCCGTTCGTTGTATGCTTCCACACCTTCTTTGCCAGCACAAGCTCCTCTGCATTGTTTGAGGTGATAATGAAAACAAGCCCCAGTACCCGGAAACAGGTGGCAAAACCGAGAACACAACTCCAGATCCTTAACCAGGAAATTGAGGCGTCCTTTTGCACTCGACATACTAGGGTACTCTGAAATCACTTCATATTTCTCACGGTTTTCCGCATTATTCCGAATCACATCAAGACAGACAAAACCCTCCTTGTTGGTATACGAATGTATGGCAAAGGGAAACTTTGTACGCCGTTGGGCTCTATTAATCGGAGGCTTAAGTCGCTTGATTTCGTAGGATTCCAATAAAAGAGCAATTAATTCACTCCCCGTTTCTTCATAACTTATATCGGCAACATGTTTTTGCAGCCGCCGGCCTTTATCTGTTTGATCAGCAAAATGTTCCGCAATGCGTTTCTTGATATTAATGCTTTTCCCAACGTACACTACTTCACCGGCTTTATCATGGAGGTAGTAAACACCACAAGATTCTGGCAAGCCATGAATTTGATCCAGTTTAATACCATTCGGGAGCTTAGACTCCTTAATACCCATGTTTACCATCACGCGCACTTCCTCCTGGTTTTGCTCCTTGTCCAGTATACGTTCTAGTATCTCTGCCGTCGCTAAGGCATCTGCTAGCGCTCGGTGACGAGCATCCGTAGGTATCCCAAAATGCTTAATCAGGTTCTCTAAACTGTAGGAAGGCAAACCGGGGAAAGCCTTGCGAGACATCCGAACGGTACACAACTGCTTACGCGTATAGGTATAACTCAATCGCTTGAATTCCTCGCGCAAAAAGCCATAATCAAAACGAACGTTATGCGCCACAAAGATGGAACCTTCCGTAAATTCTACAATATCACGGGCTACCTCGTGGAAAAGCGGAGCATCTTTTACCATCTCTTGGTTAATGCCCGTTAGCCGTATTATCCCCGCCGGGATATACGTCTGAGGATTAAGTAAACTCTCGTAGGTGTCGATTATTTGCTTACCATCGTGGATAACTATACCGATTTCTGTAATTTTATCGCGGGAGGCTCGGCCACCCGTTGTTTCCACGTCTACTATTGCAAATCGCTGATCTTTCTTAGCCATGATTATTATGTACAACGCAAAAATAAAAATTTTTGTTCTACTTTTTGCCTTTTGGCAACAAGCTTGTGTAAATACCGACCTTCAAAACGGTGAGCATAGCTCTACAAATGGAGCTGTCGTTTCCCAAAACAGCCCTGAAACAAAGGAAGCGAATACGCCAGAACTAACCCTCCAAGTTGGGGCTGAGCAGTTGCAAGACTACCTGCCAATGCTTCGTGGCAAACGATTGGGGCTGGTCGTCAATCAAACTTCTACCATTGGAAAAACTCACCTGGTAGATACTCTTCTTCTTTACCAAATGGATATCAAGGCAGTTTTTGCTCCCGAACATGGCTTTCGAGGCGATGCTGACGCCGGTGAAAAAGTCGCCAATGGTCGAGATCCTCAAACCGGCATCCCGATCATCTCTCTTTATGGAAAACACAAAGAACCTACCGCTGAGGATTTAAAAAACATTGATCTACTGATCTTTGATATCCAGGATGTTGGCGCGCGGTTTTACACTTATATCTCTACCCTGCATTATGTGCTGCAAGCTGGTGCTAAACACAATGTACCGATACTGGTACTCGACCGCCCCAACCCAAATGGGCACTATGTTGATGGGCCTATCCTCGACCCAAATTTTCAGTCTTTTGTAGGTATGCACCCTGTGCCCGTTGTACACGGTATGACAGTAGGAGAATATGCACAAATGATTATTGGCGAAAACTGGCTAGACAATGCCCTTCAGCCGAAGCTTACAGTTATCAGATGTACCAACTATACGCACCAAACTTCCTACGACCTTCCGGTTGCTCCCTCCCCTAACCTACCCAATATGAGGTCGATTTACCTCTATCCTAGTTTGTGCTTTTTTGAAGGCACCGTCTTTAGCGTAGGGCGAGGCACCAATACCCAATTTCAGATATACGGACACCCTGACTTCAACATAGGCAGCTACAAATTCACCCCCCGTAGCGGGCCAGGCGCTAAATACCCAAAGCTAGAAAACGAAACATGCAATGGAATCTCGCTCGAACGCCTTACCCCTGCTGCCATCCGTGCAGAAGGCCAGCTTAATCTCTTCTATTTACTACAAGCCTACACTCACTATCCCGACAAGAAAAACTTTTTCCTCTCCAATCATTTCATAGACAAACTCGCCGGTAGTAGTCGCCTCCGCGAACAGGTCACCGCCGGTTGGACTGCCGAACAAATCCGAGCCAGCTGGCAAGATGATCTTGAAACCTTTAATCAGGTAAGGGCAAAATACTTGTTGTATGAATAGGCTCAAGGCGAATTCATGAATTTGCCCTCGGGTGCCTTTGGTGGTTCAAATCCTTCCCAATTCCCGCTTAGCCAAAGCCAGGTTGGCCTGATGGTATTTCTTCTGAATGTGCTGAAAATAGGGGTACTTCCTCCATAATTCCGTTTCCGGGAAACCGCGCCCGTCCCGGCCATAAGCCACCAGGGCATCCAGATACCACTGTGATGCTTGCCAACGTGCTTGCATCTCTTGCTTATCTTGTGTGACCGCACCGTGGCCAGCCACTAAAGTCTTCACCGGTAAATCGTTTAACAAGCGACCTAGCAGGTCTAGCGTCTTTTGGTAAGCCAAAACACTGTAATAGATAAACGGAAACTCCACTCCGCAGAGGTAATCTCCCGTGATCAGCGTACCTGTGGTTTCGTGAAAAGCGATCAATCCATCACGGTTATGTCCTAGGGCTTGATAAAAATGGTAGACCTCTCCCCCGATTTCATGTCGCTCTGCGGGCTGTGCAATAATCAAATCAGCCCTTTGAGGGTAGCTTACAGGCCAGGGAGGAGCTAGATAGTATTGATCATAAAATTGCCGAATCTCTTCTAGCTGCTGGTGCCATTCCGGATTACTCAACAATGCTTGTGAAACGATCACCTGAGCTTGGTCACAAAATCGTTCGTAAGCAATAATATGGTCATAATCCGAGTGTGTAAAATAAAGATAAAGACTCCGATCACCTTGTAATGCAGAGACTCGCTGCGCAATCTTCTCTACCTCTGAAGGCAGCCAATTGGGGTCTACAAGCAGCAGATGCCGTTCTCCTATGATCAAAGTACAGGTGGTTTGCATCAGCTCACTTTCAAAAACCACCAGCTTTTCGTGCTCAAAACTTACTTTCATGTCTTCAAGTTCAGGATTTATTTTGGAAATGAGCAAATATTTTGGAATTTTACGGCTTAGGATTGCGTTCTTGCTGAACGGTTAGGGCTGATGAAATTCCCCAACAAGCTCTAATGTCTACACATTATTCCAGTCCCAATAATGCGCTCCAAAAAACAACCTCTTCATGGACCAAAATGCTATCAATAACCTTCGCGAAGCGCTTGCGCATTCTCCAGATAATATCCCTCTGCGTTTGCACCTCGCTCAGTCGCTCGCACAACTGTTTCAATACCAGGAAGCAGAGCAGGAGTTTAAGGCCGTCTTACGACTAAGTCCACAGCACAAGGACGCAAAATTTGGTTTAGCCAAAGCTTATTTCCACCAGGAAAAATACGGCGTTACCATCGTGGTAATCGAAGAATTACTTCACCTCGACCCTGATGCCGAGAACTACAAACTGCTCCTGTGTCGGGCCTACTTGCGCAACGACAACAAAGCAGAAGCGCAACAGGCTTTCCAAGAACTTGTACGGGCCAACCCTACCCTGCGCGACGAAGAACTGGACCAGGCCTTCCGCAATTTCCACTTTGATGCTTCCGCTGATGCCGATGACGGTATTGATGAAGATGCTTTGCGAAGCAGTCGCCCCGGCATCAACTTCAAGCATGTCGGTGGTATGGATCGCGTGAAGGACGAAATCAGCCTTAAGATCATCAAACCACTGGAACACAAAGAACTGTACGCCGCTTATGGCAAAAAAATCGGTGGTGGCATCCTGATGTACGGCCCTCCCGGCTGTGGAAAAACCCACCTGGCACGAGCAACAGCAGGTGAAATAAATGCAGAATTCATCAGTGTTGGCATTAGCGACATTCTGGATATGTGGATTGGCAGCAGCGAAAAAAACCTGCACCAACTTTTCGAACAAGCTCGCGCCAAAGCGCCCTGTGTGCTTTTCTTCGATGAAGTAGATGCCCTGGGTGCCAGCCGTTCAGATATGCGTCAATCTGCTGGTCGGCAACTAATCAATCAGTTCCTATCAGAGTTGGATGGTGTAGATGCTAATAACGATGGCCTGCTGGTTATCGGAGCCACCAATGCTCCTTGGCACATGGATCCCGCTTTTCGCCGTCCCGGTCGTTTTGATCGAATCCTTTTCGTGGAGCCACCTGACCAAAAAGGACGGGAAGCTATCTTGCAAATAATGCTGGCGGGCAAACCATTGGGTAAAGTAGACTTATCCTCCGTTGCTAAAAAAACAGAAGGCTTTTCCGGTGCGGATTTACAAGCCGTCATCGATCGATGTATTGAAGACAAGCTAAAGGCTTCCTTCAGTACGGGTATTCCTGATCCTATTGCCACCAAAGACTTGCTCAAGGCTGCTAAAGTACACAAAGCAACTACCCGCGAATGGTTCAACACTGCTCGCAACTATGCACTTTACGCCAACGAAAGTGGCCTTTACGACGATATCCTCTCCTACCTCAAAGTCAAGAAATAACCCTATGAGCAACGACCACAGTCTCCAAAAAGCAAAGCTCTACTATAACCAGCAACGTTTTCCGGAAGCTGAACGGGAAGTCCGACAGCATCTAAGTGAAAACCCCGACGAGGTTTATGCACTCTTCCTTCTGGCAGAGGTGCTCTCTGCGCAAGACCAACACGAAGAGGCGCTGGAGATCAATTCCCGGGCNNAAATGATGACGAACTGATTGCTCAAAGAGCATTGATCCTCTTCCGACTCGACAGAGAGCCGGAAGCCATAAAAGAAATAGAAAACGCCATCGTCCTGAACCCCGTCGTAGGCGCTTATCGTGGCGTTTTAGGAGAACTGAAACTGGCGACCAAGGATTATCAAGGTGCCCTTGAAGCAGCCAATGCAGGCCTTGGCCTCGACCCCGAAAACACCTTTTGTCTCAACGTTCGTGCTCGAGCACTGGTAAAACTGGAAAAAGCCGAAGATGCACTTGATACCATTGCCACTTCGCTGGAACACCAGCCGGAAAACAGCTATACACACGCTAATCTGGGCTGGTCAAAATTAGAAACCGGTCGCGCGCAGGAAGCACAAGAGCATTTTGCCGAAGCGCTCCGCCTGCAGCCCAATTTCGAATATGCCCAAGCCGGGATGATGGAAGCCATCAAAGCTAAAAATTTCTTTTACCGGCAGTTTTTACGCTACGTATTCTGGATGAACCGCCTTACAGCACAATACCAATGGGCTTTTATCATCGGTATCTATCTTGGCTACCGCGTAGTGAATAACATCGCACAAAACAACCCCGATTTAGCTCCCTTCCTCAACCCTATTCTCTACGCCTACATCGCTTTTGCCTTGTCCACCTGGTTCTTTGAACCTATCTCTAACCTCTTTCTGTTTTTACACCCTTTCGGCAAATACTTATTAAAACCAAAGGCAAAAATAAGCGCACGGCTGGTTGGTGCCCTGCTGGCAGTAGCCTTAGTATTTATTGGCATCCACTTTTTTAGCAATGTGCAACACGAGGGTTATCTGTTCTCAGGCATTGGTGCTATTGCAATGATGATTCCCCTGTCTTCTATGTTTGCCGGACGGACGCCTAAAGACCAACGCATTCTAGTGGGGTCAACCATCTTACTAGGGGCCTTGTGGGTTTTGGGGGTAGTCACGGTATTCCTAGGAAATCATGAGATGGCCGACAATCTTATGATGTATTTATTCATCGGTATCTTCCTTTACCAGTGGTTAGCGATAGCCAAGGGTGGAAGCCGTTATTAAATTAGTCTACAGAAGCTCGTTCTTCATCGAATAAAGGCCTGCATCCAAGATGCAATGGATACCTTGTGTTCGTGATTTTTTCATCCCAAATTTCGCGTTCCCAAACAAAACAGCATGCGTCAATTCTTCAAGTTTCTTTTTGCTTCGTGCCTGGGCACTTTCATTGCCCTTTTCGTAATTTTCTTTATTGTCGTTGGCAGTATAGGAGCCCTGGCCGGCAAGGCTGACCAAGCTACTCCGGTAAGCGCTAATTCGGTTTTACACCTCAAGCTGAACCAGGCGATTCCTGAATTAATGGACAATGTTGAAACCGCAAGTTTTGAGCTTGACCCTGAACGTACGCTGGGGCTGCGCGACATTATCAAGGCTATTGAAAAAGCTAAAAACGACGACAAGATAAAAGGTATCTTTCTCGAACCAGAAATGCCGATGGCCAGCTTTACGACCATGCGCGCTATTCGTGAGGCGCTAGTGGATTTCCGCACCAGTGGCAAATTCATTTACGCCTATGCTCCTTATTATGCCCAAGGGGGCTACTACCTCTCTTCTGCTGCTGACAAGGTAACACTGGCACCTCTAGGCGTGGTAGACTGGCGTGGATTCTCTGCTCAGTATCCCTTTTTCAAAGATGTACTGGACCGCATTGGTGTAGACTATGAAGTCTTTTTTGCGGGCCGCTACAAAAGTGCTTCTGAACCCTATCGCCGCAACAGCATGTCGGAGCCTAGCAAAGATCAAACTCGCGCTTTCTTGGGAGAAATGTATCGCCTAATGCTCGAGGATGTAAGCGAAACCAGAGGACTTTCCACAGCGGCCCTTGACAGACTAGCGGCTACCTACGCAGGTATAGACCCTGATGATGCGCTAAGCACGGGGCTAGTAGATCAAATTATCTACCGCGAAGAATTACTCGATCAATTGCGCGGCCAAATCGGTCTAGATAGCAATGACGATATCAATTTTGTCAAATTAGGCGGCTACTACAACCCATTATTGGAAGATGTGAATCACGGTGGTGAAAAAATCGCCTTGCTAATGGCTGAAGGAGTCATTGTCGACGGTAAAGGCCAGGTGGCGCAGGTCGGTGACAAAACCTACGTCAAGCTCATCGAAGAACTCAAGAACGACGAAAGCGTCAAAGCAGTTGTACTTCGTGTCAATTCTCCCGGCGGTAGCGCCATGGCTTCTGATCATATTTGGCAAGCCCTTATGGACCTCAAGGCCAGCGGTAAGCCACTGGTCGTATCTATGGGAGCCGTTGCTGCTTCCGGCGGCTACTACATCGCAGCTCCTGCTGATCATATTCTTGCCGAACCTAGTACCATTACCGGCAGTATCGGTGTGGTGAGTGCTATTCCACAGTTTCAAGAATTGCTCAAGCAAAAAATAGGCGTTCATTTCGACAGTGTAAAAACTGGCCCATTTGCCGCAGGTATCAACCCTGCATTCGATATGTCAGAAGGAGAAAAAGCCCTCTTGCGGGCACGTACCCAAAAGATGTATGAAACCTTCCTTAGTAGAGTAAGTACAGGCCGTGGAATGCCCGTTGCTGCTGTAGATAGTGTTGCACAAGGCCGCGTATGGGTTGGTACCACCGCAAAAGAAATTGGCCTGGTAGATGAATTAGGCAACCTAGATGCCGCCATCACAAAAGCAGCAGAACTAGCCAGCTTAGAGGATTACCACACCACCACCTATCCCACACCACAACACCCTTGGGAGCGCTTGGCCAACGAATTGCTTAATCCTCAGGATGCACTGCAAAAGATGGCGCTCAAGGAACAGTTGGGCAGCTTCTACCCTTACTACAACTACCTAAAGGAAATGTCTGATGGCCAAGGTATGCAAATGCGCCTGCCATTTATGATGGAAGGAGGGTTTTAGTGTTCGCTGCGCTCACGGGGCTAAGTTAATTGGTTTTAGATTCTCCAAAGAACTAGCTAAAACGTGATCCAGATTTAAAGAGGAGATACATCATCTAGGGAGTTGCAAAAACCGCGAGAGCAGCAAGCATCTCCGTGAGCGCAGCGCCCCCCCTACTTCCCTGTGAAATTAGCAGCCCGCTTCTCAACAAAAGCTTGCGCACCTTCCTTGAAATCTTCGGTCTTGGTGACATCTCCGAAACCACTAACTTCATTAGCGAACCCATCGACATCGTACTGAAAATAGGCATTGACGGCTTCGATCACTTTAGCGATTGCGCGTGGGCCTTTTGTGGCAATTTTTTGTAGAAGTTCCTTCGCCTTGGCTATTTCCTCACCAGGAGCTACAACATAATTGACCAAGCCAAGCCGCAGCGCATCCTCTGCGCCCAGCATATCGCCGGTCATCATCAATTCTGTTGCTTTTGTTTTGCCAATGTATTGGATCAGTCGTTGCGTGCCCCCGTAACCAGGGATAATTCCTAAATTCACTTCAGGCTGACCAAAACGTGCCTTCTCTCCTGCTATTCTCAGGTGACAGGCCATGGCCAACTCACAACCACCACCCAGTGCAAACCCTTGAATAGCCGCCACCACAGGCACCTGCGAACGCTCAATCAAAAAGAAGACATCCTGTCCACGTTGGGCCATATTGGCACCTCCTTCTCCTTCCAGACTGGTAAACTCCTTGATATCAGCACCTGCTACAAAAGCACGGTCGCCAGCACCAGTAAGGATCACTCCCCGAACATCACTACGTTGAGGCAAATCTTCACCAAAAAACTGCGCCAAATCGCTCATCGTTTGTTGATTCAAGGCATTAAGCGCCTTCTCGCGGTTGATCGTTACAGTGAGAAAGGGACCCTCTTCGGTCACCAGCAGATTTTGGTAGGACATGTTAAACTTTTTTATTTTCCGCAAAGGTAGAACAGTTGAAGAGAAGGAAGGGAACAACACAAATACAAATTTCAAAATTTCGCACGGTGGTAATTATTTTGCAGCCTGCCAAGGCACCGCGCTATCCGTTATAATGTGCTCGCCAAGCTCCGCGCATTCCACTACTATCACTGGCTGAGGGGAATACCTATCTCAACCAACCTTTCTTGACTGCATAGGAAGAAAACCAAACGAGAAACACCCCCACTACGATAATGGAAATAGGCATATATTCTGTACCCTCACCATAGACTTCTTTTGCGTTACTAATAAACAAGTCATAGCTCATTTGCGGGATGATGCCAGCTAGCGAAATGATAAAAGCCATTCTGGCCCATCCTTTCTTCATCAACAAGCCTATACAGCCAGCTAGACCTCCAAAGACCGCAACAGCGAAAGCTATTTTTGTCCAAAATGGATAGCTTCGATAAAGATCTTGCTCTGCGATAGGTAAAGCGCTTAAGGCTTCTTCCGTAATGAACACATGGTAAAAAAACGAACCTACACCCATCAGGTTCCAGAGTAAAAAAATGACAGCTACGGCCCAATACCACTTTGGAATTGTTGTTGTTTGATTTTCCATTTTGTATCGTTTAGAATTAGGAATAAACACACCAAATCGGAATAAACCCCAATCGAGCCTCTCTAAGATAAGCGAATCTTACCGAATCTTCTTTATCGGACGAAAGTTATCTAGCATAAAGCCTATAGACAGCTGTAAGTCATGCTGGTCTCGGTGTCGGATATCATTAGTGGGCAAAAAATCACCTGTATTTTCATCATAGGCCAAGATGCTTTCAGAAAAAGGCGTAATCCGGGTATAGTTGAGCGCTACCGTAAATCGCCCTAAACGGTAGCCTGTATAAATCCGAAAATAAGGATTAAAGCCTGATTCGTATTCATAGAGATAAGGGCCATCAGTGGTGTAACTAGCGTTAAGTAGCGTTCCAAATTCTGCTTTTGCAAAATACTTATGGCGCTGATTACCGAGCCACCGATACTGTACCCCAAAGGTGGAAAAAGATCGAGTGGTGCTTACCGACAATACACTCATCCCTCCAAAACAGACGCCATATCCCACGTTCGTACTTCCCTGGTAGCCAATCGCTCCGTTGATATGAACGGAAGCTCCCCCATCATTCAAAAACTGAGGATGGGCTCCTACTAAAAGGTCGACATAAACCTGAGACACCGACCAACCAGGTAATGCTCCGAAAGCCAGTAATAGAATGCCGTAGCGGAAAAAGGTCAGGGTATTCATCATTTCTTTTTTTGTAATCAAATATTTCCTCCCTGTCTGGCTTTTTGTTTTCATAAAAGCATTTGTAGGCGTTAAAACCTAAGGTTACCCCTAACAAATCGCCAGTAGTACACCAACCACCAAATCTTAAAGGATTGATTTCAATAGGCACAATTTTTCCGTTTTCATCTATTCTTACTTCTGCATGGGCGGGGAAATTTCTCAACCCCAGTTGACTACCCACTTTATTTAAAAAGTGTTCGATATCAACCTTATGCTTCTCAATGATTTCTTTCGAGATTGAATAAACCCTATCACTTGTTTTCAAAGCGCAGCGGAGCGAGCACAGCCAGGGATAGTAGCGGTATGCGCGTAGCAAAGCGGAGGCGTATAAGAGCGGATAGCCCGGCCCGGCTCTTAGAGCTTGTTTGGTAGGGCCTCAATTGTCTGCAATCGGCAAATTTCATCCTGCTCTTCGTTCTGCGATCAGTCACTTAGCTACGGCTATGCTCCTTCCTTGAGCCTCAATCAGAATAAATTTTGCTCGATTTCGACTAATCAGGCTCTACCAAATAAGCTCTTAGGCCGGGGGATGCCAAATCAATGACACTTCCTACCTGACATATCCACTCTTACCTGCTTCGTACCTCTTACTAACCCAGTACTTCCTCTGAGTTCAGTTCAAAAGGCTGGTGATACAATCGCTCGCCAGTAGCTTTGGCCAACGCATTTGCCAGTGCTCCGATAACCGGTGGCAGCGATGGCTCGCCCAAACCTGTGGGATCGATACCATTTTCGACGAAGAAGACCTCAATTTCGCGGGGTGCTTCCGTATGACGAATCAGGCGGTACTTGTCAAAATTGCGCTGTTGAGGCTTGCCATCTTCGAAGGTAATGGCGCTGTACATAGCGTGGCCGATGCCGTCAATAATGCCCCCTTCGATCTGGTTGATGGCCCCCTCCGGGTTGACCACAATGCCACAATCTACGGCGCACCATACTTTATCTACCTTGGGGCGATCGTTTTCCATAACTACATCCACGACCTGAGCTACATAAGAGTTGTGGCAGTAATAAGCCGCTACCCCGCGATGAACACCTACCCGTTCGGCACCCCAGCCAGCCTTTTCTTTTACCAGCTTGAGCACACCTGCGTAGCGATCTGCTTCGTAGTCGTTCTCCTCTCCTACTGGCTTTGCTATCGCACGATCAAAGAGTTCCAAACGGAATTCGATAGGATCTTTTCCTGCTGCTTCAGCTACCTCATCCAGGAAAGCTTGCTCTGCACCAGCGATAAAATTCGAGCGCGGTGCGCGCCAGGCGCCAGTAGAAATATTGGAGCTTTTTTCAAGGTTTTCAGCCAGGTAATTGTCTACCGCTCCGGCAGGAAACCGGTTGGCAAAGACAGGGCTACCATTGGTGCCGGAACCACGAACATGGAAACCAATTAGCTCGTTATTCTCATCAAGTGCTGCGCGATACGTCACACGGTAATCCGGGCGATAGGTGCCTTGGGTCATGTCATCCTCTCGCGTGTATAGGAGTTTTACCGGCGCGTTCATCTCTTTGGAGATCAAGGCGGCTTCTACCCCAAAATTGCCGTAGAGTCGGCGGCCAAAACCACCACCCATGCGGGTCATCATGATAGACACTTTTTCCTCGGGCAAACCCACCAGAGCAGCCACCGTAGGACGCAAGAATTCGGGGGTCTGGATAGGCCCTTCTAATTCGGCATGATCGGCGGTCACGTGCGCAAAGAAATTCATGGGCTCCATGGTATTGTGCGCCAAGAAAGGGGCCGTGTATGTGGCTTCTATCACTTGGGCAGCAGCAGCAAAAGCCCCTGTTGGGTCGCCATCTTTACGGGCTGCTTCCTTAGGAGTGGTCTCCATCAATGCCACCAGTGCTTGTTGCAATTCAGGGCTGCTTTCCGGAGGGGTATCTTGCTCCCATTCGACCTGCAAAGCTTTCTTGGCCTTCATCACCTGCCAGGTGGTTTCACCTACAATAGCGATCAATTCCGGGAAGGCATTGGTGTCTGACCATTGCTTTTCTACGCCTTCTTTGTCGGCGTTAATCGTAAAGACCTTGCTAATGCCAGGCATACTACTAATGGTAGTGGCATCGTAAGCTTTGAGTTTCATACCAAAAGCGGGTGGATGAATGATCATCGCAGTGAGCATACCTTCTCGCTGCACATCGATACCAAACAAGGGCTCGCCTTTTGTTATTTTTCGTCCATCGACATTCTTTTTCCCTTGACCAATGATTTTAAAATCAGCGGGTTCTTTGAGGGCTATTTCTTCGGGAACTTCTATGCCAGCTGCTGCGGAAGCGATCTCGCCGTAACCAATGGTCTGGCCCGTAGCAGCGTGGGTGATTATACCATTATCTGTCGTTAATTCTTCTACTGGCACTTGCCACTTTTCTGCGGCAGCAGCTACGAGTAGATGACGAGCAGCAGCTCCAGCTCTGCGCAAGCCTGGCCAGCCAAAGCGAATCGACTGGCTCCCACCTGCCAGTTGGCGGGTGAAGTTGTCGGTATCAAGGCCGGCTTGCTCTACGATAACGTCTTCCCAAGCGACATCAAGCTCTTCGGCGACGATCATCGGCATGGAAGTTTTGACGTTTTGTCCGATTTCTGGATTAGGCGACATAATGGTTACGAGGCCATTGTCGCCAATTTTGAGAAAACCATTGATATCAAACCAGTTTTCCGGCATTTGACGGGCTACCTCTTCGGCAATCTCCGATTCGGCAGGCGAACAGCCAGCCAGCCAGCTGAATCCGAGTACCAATCCTCCTCCAGCGGCAGCCGATACTTTCAAGAAAGATCGGCGATTATGTTGTGTTTTAACTTTCATTGTACTGGATTTTCCTTCTCTGACAATTTTTGTGGTCAAGCTAAAGTAAAAATCGTAAGCGACTGATAAGGAGCGTGATTTTTGCTTTCGATTGACTCTCAACACAAAAATTGTCAGAGAATCCGTTTTTTTTTTTGACTTTAGCTCATTTTTTCAGCAGCCGTCTTGATGGCCTTTTGGATACGGGTGTAAGTGCCACAGCGGCAGATATTACCATTCATCCGAGCAGCGATTTCTTTATCACTGGGGCTAGGTGTATCTGCGAGTAAAGCGGCAGCATTCATGATCTGTCCGGCCTGGCAGTAGCCACACTGTGGCACATCATGCTCGATCCAGGCTTGCTGAACGGGATGATTGCCTTTTTCGGAAAGCCCTTCGATGGTAGTAATCTTCTGACTACCCACCGAGGAAACAGGTACAGAGCAAGACCGCATCGCCAACCCATCCAGGTGGATGGTGCAAGCCCCACACTGACCGATTCCGCAACCGTATTTGGTGCCTAATAATTTGATATGATCCCGGAGCACCCAAAGCACGGGCGTATCCTCGGCAACCTCCACCTCGTGGGCTTGCCCATTGATACTTAGACTGTAACTTGGCATATTGTTAGTTTATTTTGATAGCCTAAAATACAGAATCTTGGGCAATCTAGGCAAACTCACTATGGGAATGCTCTCGAATAGGTAGATTTTGACTTGGAAAGGGGGAATGGGTCCAAGGTGCGGGGTGTGACTTGGTGCGACGTGCGACGTGCGGGGTGCTAGGTGCGACGTGCGGGGTGCGGATGGGTGCTAGGTTCGGGCTAACTTTTACACTTTTCCAACCTTTACACCTTAAAAGGTGCCAACTAAACCTACCGAGGAAGGGCCTGCCTGTAAGCGCCAGGAGATACGTGGCTGGTGGTCGTAATCGCCGCTGGCATGAAGATAATTGTACACGCTATCTACGGAGATGATACTGATGGCTAAGCTTAGGCCTATGTCGGACAGCCAATGGGCGTTGGTCCACAAGCGAGAAACGGGGGTGACAGCGCCCAGGCTATAGATACCAACTTTGAGCCAAGGGTTATGGACACTGCGGGCCAGCGCATGAGCTGTAGTAAATGCAAGGATAGCATGCCCGGAGGGAAAAGAATGATAATCGGGCGTGCCGTTGAAAAAATCAAAATCGCTATTTCCGACGCCGGTGCTGGGCCGCGCCCGGCCGACAACGGTTTTACTGACCGACTGGATAAGGCCTGCTGTCGTAGCGGAAGCGATGAGCAAGACGCCCGTTTTGCGGATTTTCTCATTCTTGGTGAGCAACCCGACACCGTATACGGCCGCAGTGAGGCCATAGTTGTACTGCGGTTTACCAAAGTAAAAGGCTAAATCCTGAACGGTTCCGGGAATGTCATCGTGCTGTTTAGTGAAAAAAGGATTGGCCTCTTCATCCAAGAGAAAAAGACCGTAAGTACCTAAGGCAACACCACCGGCGATGAGCCATTCTTTCTTTTTCCAACGTGCTGGCCCTGAATAGGCGTGCAAGACGCTCTTTACGGCATTGCGGCCATCTATTTTGAGTAGGTCAATGCGCCGGGGAGGGGCTTCTAAAATGGGTTGAACTTGGCTACTGCCGATGAAAGCACAGCTTGCCAATACCAAGGTGAGGAGGTACTTCACTTGGGGATAAATTTGGGGTGATTTATAATAAACAAATAGTCAACATCTTTAAGGGTTGGATGGTTGATGGTTAGATGGTTGTTGGTTGCGAAAGTTCGAAATACTGAAATTTAGGTCACAGATAGAAATATAATAGAAAGCCCCAATCATAAATGACTGAGGCTTTTTATTTTTTGCTTTATAAACAGGCAATTACCCACCAAAGAAGTAAGTAGCACTTACATTGATGGCATTATTGGTCGCCTTGAAATCCTCGTCCTCTCCATCCTGCTGATCACTAGGTACGGTATTGAAAAGGCCCAATCCGTAACCAAGACCTAAGCGTACATTATTCAGGTTAACGCCCAATTCCACGTTGAGGCCAATATCCATAGGACTTACATCATCGTCTTCTCCATTACCAAATTCTACATCAACTTTTTCGTCTCCATTATCAGAATTTCCGGCTACGCCAATACCTAAGTAAGGACCAGCAGAAAAATAGAACAAGTCTGCGTTGTAAATAACATTTACCGGAATCTGGACATACATCAGCGAGTTTTTAAACTCCTCAGAAGTACCGAGAAAATCGAAGGTGTATTTGTAGCCTCGCCCAGTGAGCAAAAGACCTGTATTAATACCGATGTTTTCGGAAACACCAAATTCAGCGACAGCTCCTATATGAAAAGTCGTAAGAATGTCGGTATCCAACTCAATACCACCGCCTTTGATGACCGCGTTGGAGAGGGTAAGCCCTCCCTTAAGACCAAACTTTACCTGCCCATAAGCAGTGGTGAGACCTACTGCACAAAGCAGGAATAAACAAATTGCATAATTTTTCATAATAGAATATTTAAGGTGAAAAAAAATAAAAAGCGCGGGGCTGCTGCTGCTTTATATCCGTTACTTAAGTGGTCTGGATATATTTACAGAAGCGGCTGTTATTCGTTAGGCTAATATAAAAAATAAATTCAGGGTTAGAGCTTTTCGCTCTCAATTACAATGAACTAGACATCAATTTGGGTTATCTTTACCTGCTGCGGAATACACTTGCTTGTGCGAGTAATTACTTCGGCCACATTGCACTATCCACTATGCAACGCGCTAAAACAAACGATATGAATAAGACCATCAACCTCAATAGGAACCTTATCAATTTTGGGATTCCATTAAGCCTTTTTGGCGTGCTTATCTTATTCATAAATTCTTCCTTTTTGACGGGGAGTAGCGACACGATTAACCTTGCAATTACAGCTGATTTGTTGTTTACTGTTCCGTTGGTTTACTTTCTTCTTATTCGGAAAACGGAGATCCCCAAGACAACGGTCGTCCCGGTGATGATTATTGGGCTTTTGATTGGTTCGTACCTGCTGCCACAAGACAGTCAAACCTATTTGACCATCTTTAAGGCTTGGGTTTTACCTGTCATTGAAGTTTCAATACTAATTTTTGTGGTCTTTAAGGTTCGTAAGGCGATCAAGACTTATAAAGGATTAAAAGGTGCTACACCTGATCTTTATAACACGTTGAAAAGTACGTGCAGCGAAATTCTTCCTACAAAACTTGCGGTGCCATTTGCGACCGAAGTTGCCGTCATTTATTACGGTTTTATCCATTGGAGGAAGCGGCCACTTCAAGACAATGAGTTTACCTACCACAAGAGAAGCGGCACGCCGGCATTGCTCGGAATATTTATTTTCATTGTTGGTATTGAGACCGTCGCCATTCATCTTTTACTTGCTAGCTGGAGCAACATCGCCGCCTGGTTTTTGACAACCTTGAGTATTTACACCGGTATTCAGCTATTAGGCTTTGCAAAATCGCTCTCCAGGAGGCCCATTTCTATCCATGAAGACCGTCTGTCACTCAAGTATGGCATTCTAAGTGAAGTGGAAATCTCCTTTTCAGACATCGATCATATTGAACTTTCAAGAAAACCCTTGGCTAAAGATTCCTTGTCGGAAAAGCTTTCGCCTTTAGGCGAAATGGAAAGTCACAATGTGATCATCCACCTAAATCGCACCTACGAATTGACGAGCCTCTACGGAAAGAAGAAAACCTTCAAAGTGCTTGGTTTGCATATCGACCAGCCGAAAATATTTAAGGAGAGGGTGGATGAGGGCTTGTGATTTTTAGAAAAACCAGCACCTGCTCCTACCTCCCCAACGCCTTCAAAACCCGCTCCTTATCAATCAGCACATCTCGCATAAGTAAGGAAATTGGAACGGTCTTGTTTCCACTCTCCTGGCATACTTGGTAAATGTCCAGGAGGGTATCTGCTGTAATGAGGGAAAGATTGAGTTCATAATCGAGGCCACATTCATTCACGAAGTCATCTGTGAATTCTGGGGCAATCAGGAAGAGCTTCTTGACAATCAGACTATTCTTCTCCGCCAAGGCTTTGTAGGCCTTCATTTGGCGTGATACAGCACTGTATTTATTATACCCGCGCTCCTTGATAGACTTACACTCTATGACAATGACCGACTCGTCTTTGTCCTTTAGTAGGATATCCATCTTGTCTTTGGCAGTATTGATCGTTTTTCTAAGATCATCCGCGATGGTGAAGCCGAGCTTTCGGAAGATGGTCTTTGTCACCTCTTCAAATTTGATTCCAAGATCAGCTTCTTTGATATCCAATCCGTTCTCTACAAGTAAGTTGTAGTTGCGCATGGCAATATTTACGTAGTTCTCAATGAAGAGATTTTCTACATCTTTGTATTGAGCCAGGATATTCTGCACCTCACTACCTCGAGTAGAAATAGATTGTGCTTCGCAAAATTGCTTTATTTCCTCATCCTCCATCAAGTAGAGGATGTCCATCGGTTTGATGTTGTAATTCAATAGAAATTTAGCACCCAAAACATCTTCTTCTTGTAGTTCAAAGGCTGTTTTAATTTTCTTCTTGAGCGTTTTGTTCGTCCTAGCCAGATCCTGCATTAACTTATCGTAACCACTGATGGATATACTGATCGCCCCATCTCTTTCTTTGCGTTCGAAGTATTCTATCAAACTACCAAGCTTCGCCTCCATCGTAGACCCTTTGATACGCTCCTCTATACTTAAACGCTTTTCCACTAACTCATTGACAAAATTCTTCCGATCCGTTTTGCTCACATCATCTTTAAAAATGCCATTAGAGATAGCTCCCCGGAAGCTAATGCCTTCATCGATAATCTCTTTTATTTTTTCTTCTCTAGAGAGTTTCCAGTTGATATTGTGCTTACGGCTGAGCTGATTAATCTGGCTGTCTTTCAGCTGCTTAAGCACTATACGGAAAATCTTATCAGGGATTTCCTTACCTCTGATTTTCCGGAGAACGCGAACAACCTCATCTGCTACATAAATTTGATGGTTCTTTCTGGAATAAAAAATAACCCCAATACCGGTAAGGTATTTAATGATTTCATCAACATCTAACTTCTCGAGAGGGAGGATAGAATAATTGATTAGCTTTATCTCTTCGTGGGAAAGCTCTAGCTGGCGTGCAAGAGTTACCAGGATCGATTGCTCATCATTGGTGATTTTGTTCTCCTGATTGTTTTCTCTATCGTTATGATAGGCCGTTTTAAGGCATTCTGAATAGATACGGTAATCTCTCAGCCGCCCGTCTGTAGCTTCTTCCTCTAAGAGGGCTTTAAAGTCCTTGAGCTTACTCTTTATTTTCTTGATCTCCTTATCGTACAATTGCCCCAGCCACTCTCGCTTCATCAAAGAATTACCGTCTCGATTAATGATATCGATGAGGATATCCAACTGAGTCGTTGTATTTAGAAATTCCTCTCTTACCAACTGAGAAAACTCGTCCTCTACAAGCCCCAAAACAAGGCCCACACTCGCACTGTCGGCATTTTTCAACCGACCATCCAGTTGATTAAGGATTTTGTCTACTTCCTTGAAATTCTTAGGCTTTTCAGAAATGATATTATCAATGCACTTGAGAAATGGGTTTTTCTCAAAAGAATTCAGGTAATTAAGAACGTGCTCTAGTTTCATGGTTATCCTAACTGCAGCGGCAGAAAGTAAATCGTTGACAACAAAACACTATATACCATGACAAGTATAACCCATCAAAAAGTAATTAAGTGATTGCAATCAATAACCGCCTGGTTATTAAAAAAAACAAAATATATAAGAATGTTAGTTATATACACCTCTCTCCTACTCCACCTCTAGAGCTCTTCCAGTTATACCTTATCCGGTATACCTGTGTTTCAAACGGTCACAATTATTTTAGGGGACGAGAAATTGAGACTACACAATTTAGAAAAAAATCAATAACAATTTTAAATTGATTCTTTTTAATTTATCGCGGCCTTGTATACCAAACTACTTTTATTCTCGGTGCTTACCACATACCGTAAAACGTCCAGAGATGGACGCTGGCTTCTTTATTCTTTTGTTAATCTCACCAAAAACGGCCCCTTCCAAAGCAAGAAACAACTCCGATTCGTCGATTAATCCATGAATTACATCTGACAACTTCTAAGCGCTAGTAGAATCCCGAGTATTAGGTCAATAATTTATAGATCATTCACACGATCTTGTCGAACCTTTGAGGGAGGTATTCTTCCGTCAACACTGCTAAATTATCAAGCCAAGGTAAAAACAATGAACTCAAATAAAAGGAGAATGTTCAAAATTGTGTGTTTCGCGCAGAGCCGCAGAGCCCGCAGAGATTTTTTATTACTGGTTATCAAGTAGATACATTTCGGCAATTATTCATCAGACACACATTAATGAACAGTCTCAATAAAAGGGCAGCAATAATTGCCGGTACACTAATAATTCTTGGGATGATTTCAGGGATTCTAAGTATTGTTCCTTCTGTTGAAGGAACAGACTATCTAACAGAGGTTTACCCAAACAGGAATCAAGTACTAACCGGAGCTTTATTCCAGTTTCTATTGGTCCCAATCTATATCGGATTTTCACTGGTACTTTACCAAATCCTTAAGGATTATAAAGAAACCCTTGCCCTTGGTTTTGTAGGATTTCGGTTAATGGCAGGCGTTTTTCAGCTAATAGGGGTGATCTTGCTCCCACTATTTATCTATTTAAGTCAGTTATACCTAAACTCAGCACCTTCAGACTTGGCGTATTTTGAATACTTAGGCAACCTATTAAAGCTGTTTCGAGATCTAACTAACCATCTAGGCGTAATGCTAGCGACAGGGCTGGGGAACCTAATTTTATACACTATTTTCTACCAAGGAAATTATATCCCTAAGTGGCTGTCTGCCTGGGGAATATTGGGCAATGTACTTATCATGTCAGCCAGTTTCTTAATCTTATTCCAGCTAACGGAAGTTGTTTCAACGACATATATTCTCCTTACAATACCTGTAGTTCTTCAAGAAATAGTGCTAGCCATTTGGCTAATCGTAAAGAGACTAGATTTGTCTATTGTAAATTTAGAAGATGGGGATATAGTCTAGTAGCTCGATGTGAGGCGTTTAAAAACAAAAAAGCGCAAACCAGCACTATACTGACTTACGCTTTTGTGATCCCGGGTGGAATCGAACCACCATCTTAGGCTCCGGAAACCTATATACTATCCGTTGTACTACGGGACCGTTCCGATGCTGCTTTTTTAAGACAAGTAATTCGGGGAATTAGTTCCTCCGTTTAGCAGCGGGCACAAATGTAGAGTTTCTATTTTACAATTGAAAGCCTTGATCACAAAAAAAGACCTATTTTTGGGGTGAAATTTGTTGTCCTTGAGAAAACTACTCACCACCGTCCTTTTAATCATTGGCGTTTCCCTCTCCGGGTTGGCCCAAAATGACTGTAGTAGCCTTGCCGAATTCCCCGTGGACCGGCAATGGACTTATCAATGGTATGGTGCTAATGAAAAGCCGAGTTTCCGCACCTTCCACCGAGTTTTACCACAAAAAACGGCTGACCACAATCAGTTGGAGGTCGTGATACTCAATGCTTTTCAGGATACCGTCTACCGTGGGCAGTATGAAATCAGGTGTACCGAAAATGGGCTGGCCCAAGACCTGCTAGCCAAACTCACCCCCGATATGCTGAGCTCGCTGGCAGGATTTGAGCTGCGCACTGAAGAAAACGGCTGGCTCCTCCCCAAAGGCATCAGCTCCGGCGACAGCATTCCTCAGGCTTATTCCCACATCACGGGCTACAGTCAGGGAGCCAAAGTTCTGGAAATCGACCTCGCTATCGGCCCCGTGCACATTCTCGACCAAGAAGACCTGAGTACCCCAGCCGGTGGCTTCCCTTGCGTAGCCATGGCCTACGAGCTATGGGTAACCCAGCTGGTACGCAAACGCTTCCGACTCCGCGACTGGTTTGCACCCACAGTCGGCGTCATCCGCCGCGAGGTCTTCGACCGGAATGGAAAATTCTTTGGCTATTGTGAGTTGGTGGAGTTTTTGCCGGGATAGGAGTTTGTTAGATGGTTGGGTGGTTAGCGGTTTGGACCTCGTTCTAAAAGTAGCCATCGAAGTCCGTTCAACGACGAGGGCCAACAGGACAATTCAGTTCGGCGACATGAAGAAGTAAAAAATCAAATATCGGAATATGGCCCAACGATTTAAGATATTGAATGCTTCGATCAAAGCTTCCTTCGTATTAGACGATGAAGAACCTGTTGTATTCGAATTCGATGATTTCTTTCAAGAGTTGGAAGGGATTGTTGGTTTTAAATTAGATGGCTACAGTAGTGGGCTTATCAAAGTTGATAGGAATAGGAGGTTACAAAAAAAGCTAGGATTTCTGTAGAAGGTGAATAATATCAAAGACATTTTGATTTGATGTCTTTAACCTGCAGCGAAGGTTAAAGTTTAGTAATTTATCTCAAATTCTCCTATCTTGCTTCGCTTGGCTAGCCGCAACTTGCTGCTGCCTACCGTAGAATGATTTTCTCTCTGCGCTTCGGTTAATCCCAAGACATAAACTAGTATGAAAAACAGTTTGAGGGCTCTCCTGGTCGACGATGAAACGACAGCCCGTATTACCCTTTCCCGCATATTGAAGATGTATTGTCCGGAAGTCGAAATTGTTGGCGAAGCGGGCAATATCATTGACGCAGGCAAGCTGATCCAGCAACTGGAGCCAGAAATCGTCTTCCTTGATATTCGTATTGGCCAACATACCGGCTTCGACCTACTGGAGATGATCAAGCAGCCAAGCTTCCAGCTGGTGTTTGTCACTGCCTATGACCAATACGCCCTTCAGGCCTTCGAATACAGCGCGTTGGACTATCTACTAAAGCCCATCGACCCAGATCGTCTTATCTATGTGGTACAGAAATCTATTAAGGAGAGAAACAACCATCAACTCTCTGGGCGCTTGCAGGCCATGCGTAATGATTGGGATAAAAATGAACCCGAAACAATTGTAGTCAACAATGACCAAGGTTACCATTTCATTCCATTGTCTGGGCTGATGAGACTTAGTTCCGACCGGGGCACTACTGCTTTTCACAGTGAGAGCCAGCCGGTGATAACGGTCGCCAAAAACATTGGCGAATTTGCAAAAATGCTACCTGAGAGCAGCTTTTTTCGTTGCCATCAGTCGCATGTTATTAATTTAAGGTGGGTTTCCAGTTATTTATTTCAGGACGGTGGTACAATCATCATGCGCGACAAAACGCCGATCCCTTTAGCACGTGCCAGAAGGGAGGATTTTATTAAAAGAATAAAAAAATTCTAGGTGCTTTTAAAAACCGATTAAGTAGCAACGTTTCAGCTGTTACTTAATCGGAACCTAATTTCAAGAGAGAGCTTAAATCTTTTGAGAAAGCGCGTTTTGTAAGCATTCGTCAAAACATCAAATAATCCTCCTGCTTACTTCTCAAATGTAAGTTGAAAAAAAATATACATTCTCTTTATCTAATATTCGGAACTTACCATCTTGAATTCAGAGCCCATCATCTCGAATTCTGCAAACCACTGCTTTAGGTAAAGCATTCACTGCTCAGTGTTCCAAAAAAGATTGCTTATTTTCACCGTGTTATTGCGCAAAAACCACTTGAGCATTACTTACGACAAACAATGCACAGCTCTCTTCCCATATCAGGCTTAAAACGCCTCCTTTGGTTCACCAACCTGATCCTCTATTCCGGGTTGGTAGCTGCGCAATCAGTTCAGCCTTTTTCTTTTAACTACACCACCGAAGACGGCCTGCCCAGCTCCGAATGCTACGAAATACTACAAGATAAAAAGGGGTACATCTGGATATCTACCGACAACGGCGTCAGTAGATTCAATGGCGACGAATTCAAAAACTATGGCACGAAAGAAGGTCTTTTGGATAAAACCGTACTCTTCATGCACGAAGACCATCGCGGTTGGATTTGGATGAATACCCTTTCGGGTAATTTCTATATTCACAGAGGAGACACTATTGCTGCCTATGAACACAATCACATTTTTCAAGAATCCAGGACTGATTATAATTTAGTACACAATTTCATTGTAGACAAGGAAGGTAATTTACACGCCTCCCTTATGTATAAATCAATAATTAAAATTACGCCACAAGGCGAAGTTTCTGATTGGACCCTTCCTTTGAAATCCTCGCTCCAATTTGGCCTTTACGAAATAGATGAAGGTTTCCTCCAAAACAGTACCAGAAACGATAAAATACCTTTTTCAAATTTCCATTTTTTGAGTTTTAAAAGTACCATCGCGAAAAACTACCAAACAGAAATTACTTTAAACAGTAGCAATTTCACAGGTGCAGGGGGTAAAACCTCTTATTTTTTCAAACTCGGAGGCCAATACTTTTTCAATTACAAAACCAATAACATATTCCTGGACCAACACTTCAATGTCCAAAGGAGTCAGCCGTTTCACCACGGAACAATCAATTGCATCCTGGAGTCTAAAACAGGAATGGTTTATATTGGTTTTTACGAAGGAAGAGGATTGAGGGTATACAACAGTAAAGAAGATTTCCAAGTAGACCATCTTGCATTCAGCTTGTTCGAAAACTACACCATTAGCCACCTTTTTGAAGACCAATCCGGAGGTATATGGGTAGCCACTACCCAAAAGGGAATATTCTATATCCCCTCCATTCACCACAAAATTTTTGATCTTAACATTGCCCCCGACCAATACAAAGGTATCACCTCTACCTACCCTCATCAGGAAGATTTGTATATCGGAACTAAAGAAGGGAGGTGGTTTAAAATTCATCAAGAAAAACTACAAAAAGAGCTCCCTCCTTTAGCTAATGCTTTTGATTTATTAATGGTAGAATACGATCAAAATTCACAGACATTACTAACCAGTGCTCCAATAAAAATCTTCAAACAAGACGCCTGGCATACCATTTACCATCATATCAACGACACGATCACCTCCACCACTGTAGCGATACACGGACTGATCGATGACCTACCTCCTACAGCTGATATTACAGGTTATTCCCATGTTTATCTGTATCAACTTACATTGGGAGAGGAAGACGAGGAAAATACACTCCAGCAAGTCCTCTTTCCATTTGATATAAAAAATATCAACTGTGCTGCCGGACGTGATTTAGATCATCTTTGGGTCGGCTCAAGAGCAGGTCTTTATCAGTTTTCACAACGAGCAAATACGCTCTTACTATTCAACGACAGTCTTTTGCATAATGAGCAAATCAATGCCTTGGAATTACTGCCCGATGAATCCTTACTGATTGGCACTAAACGAAAAGGTTTATTGCATTATAAAAATGGGCAATTGATTAATCCTTCCTTCAATGAGGAGATGGCAAAACATCCCGTTAATAAAATACACACGGACCCCGAAGGGAATATTTGGGTGCTTAATCGAACCGGCATCTTTAAAATCACTTACCAGGATACTTTACGGCAAACTTACTTCCTGTCTCCCAAGAATGGTCTTTCCTCTCTGGATATCATTGACATTGCTTTTCAAAAAGATCAACTCTGGACTTTAGATCCTCAACAAATCAATATTTTCCCACTTTCGTTGGAAAACAGGTATCATCATTTAGAGGTGGTCATTCAAACTATCATTGTCAATGAAGAAAATGTTCCTGTTGCCTCCCACAAGCAAGTACCTTACGCAAGTACGATCAATATCAACTTCTCTGCGCTTAACTTTGCTGCTTATCGCCCCAACCGATTCCGGTATCGATTATTAGCAAATGCTCCATGGGTGGAAACTAATGAACCCCGCCTTACCTTAATTGATCTTGCTCCTAATGCGTATACCTTGGAAATTCAGGCGTTACAAAATGATCAGCAATGGAGTCCATCAACCTCCTTATCGATTGTAGTCACACCTCCTTTTTGGCAACGAAGCTGGTTTATCATCTTAGGACTAGCATTGGGCTTGGTGTTTATTTACTGGTTATTCAAGCGCAGACTCAACTTATTAGCCAGAGAACAGGAACGACTAAAACTTAAAGAGCAAGTCACAGAACTCAAACAACGTGCCTACCGTGCGCAGATGAATCCGCACTTCATTTTCAACTGCATGAGTACCATCCAGGGAATGATTATTGGCGATAATCACGACCAGGATCAGGCTGTAAAAATGCTTGCCAACTTTTCTCGATTGATTCGAATGTCTTTAGAGTTTTCGGAAGCAGAAACCCTGAGTTTAGAAGAAGAAATAACCCTTTTGGAAAACTATTTGTCACTCGAACAAATTCGCTTTAATCACAACTTTTCCTATGCTATTGAGATTGACCCTGATTTAGATCCTGACTGGATTAGGCTTCCGCCAATGCTCGTACAGCCTTTCGTAGAGAATGCCGTCTTGCACGGAATGGAGAAAAAAACTGGTGATGGTAAAATCGTCATCCAGTATGAATTAGCGGAGGAAAGCTTACAAGTGAAAATTATAGACAATGGGCCAGGAATCAGTGCAACCAAGGCTCAAAAACATAAAACCCAAAGCAAATATCAGCACAAGTCACTAGGCATGACAATTACCCAGCGGAGATTGGAGATTCTCAATAATGAAGACTACAACTTCCTTATCGAAGAACCTAAGGATGAGCACGGTAATATTGTCGGTACCACCGTTACGATCAATATTCCAGTCTTTAGTTAATCCAACGGCTATGACATCACTACACGTTAACATCTTCCCGCGCTTGCTATTATCCCTTTTGAGCATCGGGTGGAGCTTCATCGCAGCTGGACAAAATCCACAGCCTTCTTTTTTTCATTACACCTCCGCAGATGGCTTGCCTAGTTCCGAATGCTACGAAATTATTCAGGATCGAGAAGGATACATCTGGATATCCACAGACAATGGTGTGAGCCGTTTTGATGGCTATGAATTTAAAAATTACGGCACGGAAGAAGGACTACTAGACAAAACCGTATTGGTGATGAAAGAAGATCACCGGGGCTGGATTTGGCTCAGCACTTTTTCAGGTAATTTTTACATTGTTCAGGGTGATACCATCGTGCCTTATGCTCATAACGACGTCCTTCAGCAGATCAGAAGTAAATATTACCTGATTGAAAACTTCGAAATCGATGAGCAAGGAGAAATGCTAGTGGTTATGAAGGGATATAATATTGGCAGAATTGATAAAAAAGGAAAACTGAGTGTTTTCTTTAACACCACAATCGAAGAACAGGGCTACCATTCCATTTACTACGCAGAGGCTAGTAACACCCCATATTATCTCTCTAGAGAATTGAATGATTCCGAAGAAGGAAAAACTTATTTCACTCAAAAATATTGGGATAACAATCTACTCTTTTTTCTGGTTTATCATGGACTAAACCCAACTCCTCTATCTTACCATTTCCCCGTAGACCACTCTGATCGCCCACAACAAGGAGCCGGTAGTCGCACCAATGTCCAAGCGCTCACAGCTGGACCACTTATCCAAAATTTCGACTCCCTTTTCCATATACCTGTGCAAGGAGCACCTGAATTTTTGACGGGTCGATCGCCCGATTTCATCAATTGCGTTTTCAATGATAGCGACGGCAGCATTATGGTTGGTTACAACCTGCTGGCTGGTCTCAAACATTACGCTTCCGTAGATCGGCTTCTGGCACATCAGCCCAGTGCTGTTCTACTGGAAGGATACACAATCACCCACGTGCTCAAAGATCGCTGGGGCGGGCTGTGGGTCGCTACCCTCGAGGATGGTATATTTTATGCCCCCGTCCCCGAAAACTTTACCAATACCGTTGACGCCAATCAAGAAGGTGGTATTCTTAGTGAAATAGTGATCAGCAAAAACGAAGGCATCATCGTGGCTCAATCTTCCGGAAAAGTCTATACAGTGAAAGAGGATTTGAGTTTGCAGGAACATTCTTTCATTGAAAACGTGAATAGTCTAAACGATCTGGTGGCCTTTGATTCCCTACCTATCTTTAGTACTTCTCCACTTAAATACTGGGACAATGGTGTTTGGACGGAATACCAACGCTATTATGAGGTCAATCGAATGATGCGGGGTATTGGTTTAAAAAAAATAGAACCCTCTCAGCAAAGCAATCAATTTTGGGGGATACATGCGATGCGTGGGCTCTTTAAGTTTTCCTACCAAAACCAAAAAATCAATATTGAAGAAAACTTCCCTCTGCCAGGTAGTAACAAAATGACTGCTCTTGCAGAAGATTTGCAAGGCAACGTATGGCTAGGAGGCTTAGACGGATTATTTAAACTGGCGGGAGATAATACCCCTCCCATTGCCCAGGAGGGCCATCCCATTTACAGGGAAAGAATCGAAGATATTCAACTGCTGCCCGGCGGAGGGATCGCAGTAGCTACCCGAGGAAGTGGCATCTACCTTCAACGAGCAGACTCGCTCATCATCTGGTCGGTTGCCGATGGGCTTAGCTCTAACACTATCAGTCATCTACACATAGCAGACGGTATTTTGTGGGCAACAGGTAACAAGGGGCTCAATCGCATCCCCTTAGAGGAAGGGATTACGGCTAACTACATCTTCACCCGTAAAGACGGGCTGCCTAATGAGCATATTAATGATCTCGCTATTCTGGGGGATTACATTTATTTGATTTCTCAAAATAACATTACACGAATCAGCCAGCAACCTCCCACTGTAATAGCCCCCTCCCCTCTTTACATTGATAAAATATTCGTTAATGGGAAAGCGTACCCTCCTACCCAATTGCAACAACTCGACTGGCAGGAAAATAATATTCAGTTGGATTACCATCTTTTGGATTATTCACAAGACGGAAATATACAATATCGCTTCCGCTTAAATCCTCAAAATGAATGGTTCACAACTGTTAATAACTCCATGGACTTGCTCAATCTCAATCCCGGCAACTATCAACTGGATATAGAAGCTAAAGGCAAAGTTGGTAACTGGATTGCGGCGGCACCAATAGTCATCAATATCTCTCCGCCCTTCTGGCAAACCATCTGGTTTTTCCTCATCTGTACCTTGGGAGCATTAGGGATTGCTTATTCGTTTTTCACTCGCCGATTACAAACCCTTGCTCAAGCGCAGGAACGCACCAATTTACAAGAGCAAGTCACCCAACTTAAACAACAAGCCTACCGCGCCCAGATGAACCCTCATTTTATTTTCAACTGCATGAGTACCATTCAGGGAATGATTATTGGTGACCAAGGAGAACAAGATAAAGCCATTAGAATGGTGACGAGTTTTTCCCAACTTATCCGTTCTGCGCTGGAATTTGCAGAAGAAGAGACGGTTTTATTAAAAGAAGAACTCAAGCTTTTGCACAACTACCTGGCGCTGGAACAACTGCGGTTTAACCACAGTTTTACTTACGAAATTAACGTTCCCCCTACCATTGAGGCCGACTGGGTGCGCGTGCCGCCCATGCTTATTCAGCCCTTTGCAGAAAATGCCGTCCTCCATGGCATGAGAACAAAAAGTGGCGATGGGAAGATCATTTTATCTTACGAATTAATAGACAACACCTTGCGTGTAATCATTGAAGACAACGGCCCGGGTATTAGCGTAACAAAAGCCGAAAAAGCTAAATTTGCCAGTAAATACCAGCACAAATCGTTAGGCATGACCATCACACAGCGTAGGTTGTCGATTCTAAACAATAACCAATTTGAATTAAAAGTGGAAGAGCCCCGTGATGCCAATGGCAAAATCACAGGCACCAAACTGACGGTCTACATTCCGCTTTCTCAATAAATTAATGTGAGGTTTCTATTTTCTCCACGGAAGTTTATCGAGCATGTCACGCGCCTCCGGCACCAGCTTAAAGCCTAAAATACCCAAACCGAAGAAAACGACGATCAACAATGATCGGACCACCAAGTCTACCAAAAAGTGATAAGAGATACTTGCCAGCTGGGCTTGCGCCCCAAAAACAACAATTCCCAGCAGCAGTATTCCCAATATCTCCCAACTAAAAGGGTGCATCTTGTAATAGCGCCAAATCAAGCTTTGGTAAATTACGTTGGTCAACATAATCGTACTCGCTGTAGCAATAGCCGCGCCAGTGATCCCCATCTTCGTAATCAGTAAGTAATTGGCCAAAGCATTCAATACCACCGCAAATACTTTTACAACCAAGTCCCAGCGAAAGCGATCGCTCAAATTGAGAATCGTCACGTTGTACCCATTCACACAATGGATCAACTGGCCAATACCCAACCAAATCGCTACAGTAGTGCCATCCGCAAATTCGGGCCCGATGAGTAAAACAGCATTGTCTAAATTAGCAACTATGCCAATAAAAATCAAGAGTGCGATGGCAAAAGCCCCTCTTGTTGAGCGTTTATAAATATCCTGAATTTGAACTTCGTCATTGTCTTTCCAGGCTTGCGCAATTAGTGGCGTCACAATTTGCCGGACGGCCTCGTAAGGCATGATAATGATGGTCGTAATAAAGTAAAATATGCTGTAGACGCCATTGGCTTCAAAACTCAGAATAGCCGGAATCATAATGCTGTCAATGCGGTTAATCAACTGATTACCAACCCCGCTGAGCACATTAAATAAATTATAACTCCCCATTTCTCGCAGACGCTCGGTGGGATAGGCCGGCCAATCAATTTTGAGGTGCCACTCCCCCATTCGCTTTAGATAAACATAGGCTCCAAGGACAAGAATCCCTTGTTTCAATACGATCAAAAGTAGAAACTGATCCACCGTCAAGCCTCCAAAATAAAACCAAACGATCAGTGCTGTGGTAATCACTCTGGCTACTAAATCCTTGAAGAACAAGGTAATACTGGGTCGTAAAAGCGCCGTAAGGTAAGCAACCAGGATATCGAAGGAAACAGAAAGGGTTAATAACAAAGGCAACAACCAGTAACTACTCAGGAGGTATTTCTCATTATTATCCGAGCGAAACCATTCAATAAAATAGTCTTTCCCTCCCCACAAAATCAGCAACATGAGTAGTAGGCCGATATGAGCTACCAAGAGGCTAAAGCCCAAAAATCCGGAATGCAATTTTCCTTTATCCCGATAAAACGGAAAATACCGAATAACCCCCGACCTCATCCCCAAGCTAGCCAAAGTAGCTAGCACAGCAGCTGTTGGAAAAAGCCACTGAACAAAACCATAAACCTCGGGGCCCAAAATACGAGGGTAAAGCAGAATGCCATTTAAAAAGCCTAACAAGACCCCTGCATACATCCAGATGCCTGCCTTCAACCCTTGTCTTTGAATTACCCCCATAGCTGCTTATTGACCAGTGGTATCTTTTTTTATCATATCCTGAACGAACTGATAAAGATAATTGCTTTCCCTGCGGCGGCGAATTTCGGCTAATTGCCCCAATAATTGTATATCTCTTCGCCAAAATGTTGGCAAACGATGACCGTTACCAGCGCGAACCGTTATCCATTGGGTGTGTAAAGCAACAATGAATGCTTTCAAAAGTGATCCGCCCCACGACCGGCGTGGGTCTTTCAACCAGCAGATCAGCATACCCGTTCGTACTTGCGCAGCTATCCAGTCGGCACGCTCTCCTTTCGCCGAAAAGTTGGAGTGCTGGTGGCCAATTCGCGCCCGAGGCACTACTAACAATGGCGTGTTGTATTCATAAAGAAGGCGCTGAAAAAGCTCCGTATCCTCACCGTATTGTTTAAAAACGGGGTCAAACCACGGTTTATCGACCATTCCTGTAGCACGAAAAATAACACAGGCTCCATTGATCTGTGTATAATCGACAGGGTAACTCAGTTTTAGGTCACCTCGCTCCAAGTCGGTAGCCAGACCGGTAATTGGCGCTACGTAATGGTGATAAGTTTTTTCGCTGATATGCTGTAGGGAAAGATCATACGACAATGGTGCCGCTGCTGTTGCTAGCAAGCAATCTTCCATAGCTTCCACCAGATGGCTGATGGTATCTGGTGCCAAAACAGCATCCTGGTTAAGGATCATCAGATAATCGTGCCCGTCAGCTAGTGCTTTGGCCAAGCCTGCATTGCACGCACGACCAAAACCAATTCCCGCAGGTAGCGGCAGACGCGCTATTCCTTGCGCGTTTACTCCAGCATAAGGTTCAGGGCTATTATCCGCCAGATAAACCGTCTTTACCGGATATTCAGAAGCTTGAATGCTCGCCAAACATCCTTCTATAAAATCATCTCCCAGGTAATACGGAATTACAAGACCAACGGTTGGTGGTATTTTCAAAATTTTGAGCTTACTTTTGCGACGAAGTTATAACCTTCCTTAGTCTTGAACAATATTTATGCTACATGATTGATTCTTCCCCTGTGCTCGTCTTGTTGGGTATGCACCGTTCGGGTACTTCCTTAACGGCCAATTGGCTTCATCATTGTGGCCTTCATCTTGGCGACAGGCTACTGACCCACGACGAGAGCAACCCCACTGGGCATTATGAAGACATAGATTTTTTACAACTTCACAAAGACATTCTGGAAGATAATAAAACGGACTACACCTACGCTGGTGAAACTCCTTTGCAACTTTCTGCCTATCATCGCGCACGGGCCAAAGCCATGGTGACCTATAAGCACCAGCTGCACCATCAATGGGGCTGGAAAGAACCAAGAACCTGCTTGTTTATTGAGCTTTACCAGGAGTTACTACCACAGGCCAAGTACATCGTATTGGTTCGGCACCCGGACAAAGTAATCAACTCGCTCATGCAACGCGACTGGACTCGCATCCGTTTGAGCTTGCGCGATCATCCGTTAAAACGTTGGTACAAAAGCTATTTACTGATAAAAAACAGGAAAGTCAGAGCACTCCGCTATGCAAAAGCATGGAAATATTACAACGAGCAACTATTAACCTTAGTAAAAGCTCTTCCGGAAGAAGGTTATTTTTTGGGAACCACCGACGATGTAAAAGAGCATTCCGCTAGCATCTTCCAAAGGCTTACCGCTTTCGGATTCAAATTAGAAAACTACCCCATTTCCTCCGTGTTGATCAAAAGACCTCCCTTGCCCAAGGAAAACTGGGTACTCCCTGATGCTTTAAACCAAGAGTTGAAAGAATTATACACCTCCCTGCTGGAATTCCGATCAATTCACCAGGTGTAAATCGCCTTCTAAAAACACTTGCTTACCAGAACTACAGGTATAATTGAGGTAATACACATAAACACCTGTCTGTGCGGGCCGACCTCTGAACGTTCCATCCCAGGTAGATAAGGGGCCATTGAAATCAACATCATCAAGTCGATAAAGATGTTCTCCCCAACGAGAAAAAATATCAAAACGGTCAATGCGCGCTCCCGACTTGCCAGGAAACAAAACGACCTCATCATTCACCCCATCTCTATTCAAAGGACTAAAGGCATTGGGAATGTACAACTTCTGAGGAGGAAATACCTCCAGCAGCAGCAAACTGTCACATCCTTCACTGCTCGCTCCCTGCAATAACACCTCATATTCACCCGGCTGCTGATAGCTCACCCCATCCACCAAAACCGACTCTTCGCCACAAAGCGTAATTGCTGCCGTTCCGATGGCAGGTGGCAATGCATAAAGTTCCAAATAAGTGACCGTATCACAACCGGAGGTAACAGAAGGAGATAAAAACTGATAACTACCTGCACCCAGCAAAGTATCTTGCCAGGCATACGACTCCCCTGGGCAAAGGAAAGCCTCCAACAGCAGCTCTACCTCTTCGCGAATGCTTACAGTGAGACGAAAAAGCGTATCGCACAACGCTGGGTCAAGCGTTTCAACGAGGTATTCAAATTCACCTGCCGTATTGATCGTTTCCCCGCCAAAAAAGAGGCTATCTCCTTCACAAAGAAAGGCTTCGTTTTCAACAAGCACTTCTCCATTTGTCGGGTTATTGAGGGTTGCCCTGGTAGGATCATTGATTGCTACCGTGGTTGGATCATCGGATAAAATCTGGTCGCCTAATAGCGCGGGGAGGCTTTCTATGATCGCTTGGCTAGAGAAGTCTCCTTGCACATCCGTACTTACCGTAATTTCAAAACGGAGGGTGTCTCCGTCAGCGATGCTAAAGTTATCGTAAATCAGTAATTCTTCCCCTATGCCTGTTCCCGCAGTAGCGGCTACTCCCATCGGATTAGGCGGGACAATTTGCGCAATAACGGTTCCCGCAGGAAATTGGTCTCGCAAGCGTAACCCGCTTAAATTTTCATACGCTTTGTTAATAATCGTTACGGAATACGTTACGCTTGTTGATTCACAACCATAATTTACGCCTTCTAACTCCTTGACAATACTGAGGGTATAAGGGCAAGAACAGCCATCGTTCCCTACCGCTGAAGGGCCAGTGCCTACCAGCGTGGCAGCTCCTGTTTGGGCATCAATAAGTACCATTCGGTTCTGGTTAGGAGAGGTGCTAGGGTTTACATTGGTAGCACCATAGCCATAGAGTTCTCCCTGGTTATTGAAGAACATGGCTCCGATATGTTGAACGACATTGGGGTCGGCTGCTCCTACGGTAAAAACATTACCGTAAGTGGGACTGTCGGCATCCATATCAATCCTTAACAAATTATTCTTGGTAGCAACGGGTTCTGGAGGCGCGCTCACTACGTCGTAAAATCGTTGGAAGGTAAAAGCTACATTCGCGTTGCAGGGATCAAAAACGATATCGTCTAATGCGATAGTTACCGGGCCAGAATTGCCTGTAGAGGGGTCCCAGCGCAGTGGCAACTCCTCTAAAAAGTTAAAACTTGGCGTAACTTGATAGATAAACAAAGAATTCCGAGGACGTTGATTGACAACGAAACGCCCATCTGATGCGACATCACCTGCCCCCGTAATCCAGCCGCCTTCGGATACCACTACCGGCTCGGTACCCACCGTTGTCACTTGTCCATTGGCTGCAATTCTAATAATGTCGCCCGTATTCCGCCGGACCCCATAAATGTAATGATCCAAGCGGTTAAAACCGATAGCATTGATCCAGGCGTTCGCATTAAAGACGGTATTAAAATTGACCTGATCTTCCGTCGCTTCTACTTCATAAAAGCGCGTAAACGAAGGATTATTTGATTGATAAAGAGAAATGAAAAATTGATTAGTACATTGGTGAGGTTGGCCAATAAGCGATGGCAAAAAGAATAACATACTCACCAGTAATATACAGGAGAAAAAGAGGGTTTTCATTTTGAGAGTGCGTTATTTATTAACTAAAAAGAGAGAGAATCTAGTAACTTTAAGCGTTACAAAAAGCGCTTAGCATAACAAAGGAACAGCACGAAAATAAAACGCGATTTTGTTTTATGTGCAATACAAAGATAACCAATGAATCATCACTACCGAGTCTTTCCTTTTATTTTTGCCGCACTCCCATTTCTTGGCTTTTGCCAAGAATCGACGGCACCACCCATCTACTGGCAAAACCCTTCTTTTGAAGGTGAACCCCAAGACGCTACCGTCCCCATCGGCTGGCTGGGCTGCGAAGCGATGACTACGCCCGACATCCTCCCCGGCGTTTGGGGCATCTACCAAGAAGCCAATGATGGTGACACCTACGTGGGCCTCATCACCCGCGCCAATGGCACCTGGGAGAGCATCACCCAACGCCTGCCACGTACCATCGGGAAAGCAGAATGCTACGTATTCGGCCTCGACCTCGCGCGCGGCGCTACCTACAGCGGCTACAGTAGCCCCCTAAAAATACGCATCTGGGGCAGCACCGACCGCTGTAGCAAAGACCAGCTCCTCTACGAATCTCCCCTCATCGAGCACACCTACTGGAAGCAACACCGTGTTGAGTTCACTGCCGAACAGCCCATCCGCTACATCATTTTTGAAGCTTTTCACAAAGAGGGGCCATTTCGATATCCCGGGAATATCTTGCTGGATAATTTGACACCAATTCAGGTTTGTCCGCGGGCGTAAGGGCAGGATGTTCAATCTGACAGTAAAAGGAGTGTGGCACTTTTGGGACCAGTATTCACGCCCCGCATTAAACCAGCCAGATTGGAAATCCAAGGGCGTAGGGCTCTGAAACCCCACTCCCACTTTCTTCGTAATTTAGCCGCCATGATCAACGTGCAAATCAAGCAACAAAAACGGGTTTGGCATTCTTTGTCTGATGGCTGGTGGACCGGGCATGTTCATTACCAGGGCCAATGGCTTTTGCCTAAAGAGGTGGAGCAATTGCTGCTAAAAGTAGATTCTTGTGAAGCGCTAGCGGCTTTGCTGCAAGAGTGGAACGGTTCTTTTGCACTCATTTGGACCAAGGACAACCATACTTACGCCGCCACAGATATTGCGCGCACGATTCCGCTATTTTGGTCGGTACGTGAAAAGGAAGTCAAACTGACCAATCATTTATTGCCTGCTGACGGGACGCTTTTACAAATCCACAAAGACAAGGCTTTCGCCCAAACGGAGTTTATCCCTGGGCATACGACGCTGCTCCTGGGTTGGCAACAGCTACAGGCAGGCGAGCTTCTGGAAATCCACAACAATCGCTGCTACCTTCATAATTATTTCCCGCACCAGCGACCAGCTCCTTTTACGGATTCGCCCTCGGTGCTCAAACAACGGTTCGGCCAATTATTAGAAGATCAGATCGACCGACTCATCACATTTGCGGCAGGCCGAGAGATCGTCATTCCACTCAGTGGTGGCTATGATTCTCGTATTCTGCTGACCATCCTCCAACAAAAGCAATACCCTGCCCTCAAGGCGTTTACTTACGGACAGGAAGGAACTTGGGAAGTAGAAATCGCTCGTTCGGTAGCTACTCAATTAAGAGTAGATTGGCAATTTGTACCTTACACCAAAGAGGTTTTGCAACAGTTTGGCGACCAAAACTGGAAGGACTTTACAAACTTCGCTGGCAACCTCAGCAGCATTCCTCAAGAACAAGATTATTTTGCCCTACGCTTCTTAAAAGCATCGGGTTGGCTAAAAGAAGACAGCATCATCTGCCCCGGTTATTGTGGTGATTTTCAAGCGGGGAGTTACCTGCCCGAAGCGACCTTCTCATTTAGCCCCGACAATCTTAAAACCCTACAAAATTTCATCTATCAGCGTTTTATCCGCTACCCCTCCCCCACGCTCCGCCAATTATGGCAACCTTACTTTCCCCAGGCTGAGGTCAGTAACAAACATGATTACGTAAGTGAACTTGAGCATTGGGTGCTACGGGAATACGTCAGCAAGTTCATTATCAACGGTGTTCGGGCTTACGAATGGTTCGATTGCAATTGGTATCTTCCGCTGTGGGACTTGGAGTTCATTCGTTTTTGGCAACAAATCCCCAACGGATTACGCATAGACATGCAAATGTACCGCGAGGTATTGGAAGACAATTGGTTCCGACCTAAGCAGCTTATTTTTCCAGAAGATCAAAAAACAAAGCCACTATTTAAGCCTTTGGCAAGTTATCTTCCCTTAAATTTGAAGCGGCAACTCAAAAAACTATTGCCCACTAAGCCACAAACCAATATCAATGGGCTCCACCAACTGGTTCCTATGATACAAGCAGCCTTAGGCTGGCCACAACTTGATCTTACCAAGTCGGTCAATGAAATGATTGGATATTGGTATCATCATGAAATTACCAAAGCATCAAACAACCATTAACCTTTGCCTATATGAAACTAGCTGTCATCTTTATCCAATCTATGGTACTAACCTTACTCCTTGTAAGTCTGGCCGCCTGCCAAAATGATACTGCCGTGTCCGTTTACGACAACTACAACGATTACCCTGTTTACGAAGGCCAGGATTTGGGACTTCAATACAGTCCATCCGCCACTACCTTCAAGGTTTGGGCCCCTGCTGCAGAAGCGCTACAAGTCAAACTCTACGCCGAAGGTATTGATGGAGAACCGCTGGACAGCCTCGCACTCAAGCTTGGAGAACAAGGCGTATGGTCGCTCACGGTAGAGGAAAATTTGCTAGGCAAATATTATGCCTTTCAAGCCAAATACGATGGGCAATGGAACGCCGAAGTAACCGATCCTTATGTAAAAGCAGTAGGTGTAAATGGCCTACGCGGGCATATCATTGACTTTCGGTTGACCAATCCTAAAAACTGGGACGATGACCAGCGGCCAGCCCTCAATAATTTCAATGAAATCATCATCTACGAGCTACACGTACGAGACATGACTATTCATCCTTCTTCCGGCTCTGGCTATCCCGGCGAATATTTCGGGCTCATCGAAGGTGGCACTAAATCGCCAGATGGAGAGACCACAGGGTTGGATCACTTCAAGGAATTGGGTGTCACACACGTTCACCTCATCCCCGTTTTCGATCACCGCTCTATAGACGAAACTCGCCTGAACGAGGCGCAGTACAATTGGGGCTACGACCCACTCAACTTCAACGTCCCGGAGGGTAGCTATTCTTCTGACCCTTATGATGGCGCACGTCGTATCAGTGAATTCAAGCAGATGGTGAAAACTTTCCATGACAACGGCATTCGGGTTATCCTGGATGTGGTTTACAATCACACCGGGCAAAGCGAAGAATCAATTTTCAACCAACTGGTGCCCGGTTATTACTATCGCCAAAATGCAGAAGGCGGCTTCTCTGATGCCAGTGCTTGTGGCAATGAAACGGCTTCTGAGCGCGCCATGTTCCGCAAATACATGGTAGAATCCATGCGCTACTGGGTAGAGGAATACCACATGGATGGTTTCCGGGTAGATCTGATGGGCATCCATGATATCGAAACCATGAATACTGTAGCCGCCGAGTTACATAGCATCGACCCTACCATCTTCGTTTACGGCGAAGGCTGGAAGGCAGGCGATAGCCCACTGGACGAAAAGCAACTGGCCGTAAAAGCCAACACACCACAACTTACAGGCATCGCCGCTTTCAGTGATGATGTTCGCGATGCCATCAAGGGGCATGTCTTCACTCACGATGCGACCGGCTTCATCAGCGGCAACGAAACACTGAAAGAGAGTCTGAAATTTGGCATCGTAGCCGCTACCCAACACCCCCAGGTTGATTATGGCGACATCAACTACTCCGAGGCAGCGTGGGCTCCTCAGCCAGATCAATGTATGACCTACATGAGCTGCCACGATAATCATACCCTATGGGATCGGCTCACCCTCTCGCGGCCAGAAGCCACCGAGGCAGAGAAAATCCAGATGCATAAGCTCGCCGGCACAATTGTGCTTACCAGCCAAGGCGTAAGTTTCCTCCACGCCGGCGTTGATTTTCTAAGAACCAAAGACGGCGTTGAAAACTCCTTCAACTCTCCCGATGCGATCAACCAGATCGACTGGAGCCGCAAGCATAAGTACCGCGAGATTTTCGATTACTTTCGTGAACTCATCGCTATCCGCAAAGCACACCCTGCCTTCCGAATGACCAGCACTGCGGATATCCAGAAGAACTTGGAATTTATAGATACCGATGACGAGAACCTTGTTGCCTATACCCTCAATGGAGCTGCCGTAGGTGATTCATGGAAACGTATCGTCGTTGCCTACAATGGCAAAGACCAAGCCCAGGGCATCGAAGTCCCTAGTGGCAATTGGAAAATCGTTGTCGACGGTGGTGTCGTCAATACCGAAGGCATCGGTCAGCATAACGGAGGGATGATTCCCGTTTCGCGAAATGCCGCCTTGATTTTGGTGGAGGAATAGCAGATCACCTACGTACTGTTTGACGATAAGAATAGTATTTATTTTGGGCCCTTGCCCGCCCTTCGGTTGGCAACAGGTTGTCCATAGCTATAAGTAAAGGCGCGATGCATCGCGCCTTTACTTTATAACATTCCCATCCTTGGTCTTCTCTTCCGATCTTCGATCGGAATGCGGTGTGCCCTATGCACTGCATTGCGCACCTAAAGAAACATCACCGTACGACGTCAAAGCAGATCTCTAAAATTGACCTCAGTAGAGGTCATAGATGGATAGAACCATGTTTATCGGAATGAAAAACGACACTGAATGAGGTCGAATACCAGCTTAAGCTGATTTTCCTTTCTGCATAGCTTTGAACCTATAAAAGCCCAAGCCAAGTCCAGCTAAAATCAAACCTAGTCCAATTAAGAGTGTAGAAGTCCCCCCTTCGTATTCGTCTAATGACGCAAGCTCCGCCTCTGGACTTGCAGCATTAACCATAGGGTCTGATGGCAAATATTTAACGCTTATTGTTGGCTCCGTTGGTGGATCATTGAGCGTTTTCAGGCCACTGTATTCTTTTCCATCAACTTGAAAAGTATACCCTACTTCATAGGTCGTAACCGGAATTCTAGCAATTTTTACTGTTTTTTCTGTGTACTCGTTTTTTAAAAAGCCAATCGTTTCTTCGCCTTGAGCTACTAATTGTTCGAGGTTGCTCCTTTTTTCTTGCGAGCCGCCTCCAAAATAATCTCGTGTAACCTGAATCCCCATTACAAATAATATAACAGGTAAGAGAAAGCTTAAAATCTTGGTCATACTAAAATTTTAAAATGGTTAATGAATGAAAAATGTATTATTAACCTTGTTCAGAGAGGTTGTTTTTTTTGTACAGAGAAGCATTAAAATTCACAGCGCTTGTTCCGAAGTTTTCTGAACAAGCTCAAAACATACCATTACCAAGTGATAAAAAGCCTACACTAAAGAACTATCTCAGCGACTTACCATCACGCGATAGCAAAAAGGCATTTTCAGCGTAATCTTTGCGTACTTCTTGAAGGACTTGCTGTAGTTCTGCTTCTGTAGTAAACCGAACACTAACACCAATCCGAGAGTTCCCGCCTTCCTTTCGAGAAACCGGCGCATAGCCATCTTCGGAAAGTCGTTGCATGAGTTTTTGCACATTGTCCGGGTTGCCGAAAAGGCCTACTGCTATGACTGCAGTGTGTTCTTCGGCAGCTATGGTTGGTGCTTCGGTATCGAGATCATTCATATCCTCTTCAGAAGGAGCTGAAGGGAGCTTCTCGGTCGTCGTGTTATCATTTTCAGCGACGTCCTCTTGTGCTGGAGGTGTGCTTTTTGAAGGGCTGGCATTTAATCTTTCCTGAGGTACTTCTGCAACAGGGTCAGGTACAGAGGGGCCAGGCCGCAAAAACATAAGATAGATAGCCAAAGCAATGATGGCCAAGCTTAGGCCCAGCAACCAGGTCAAATTATCCTGAAACCATTTGGCAATACCACCGGCAACTTGATCGGCTCTTACTCCCGCAGCTGACGTAGGTTTAACTACAGGTGTAGAAAGAGCACTTGTCTGGGGCTTACTTGCAGGGATTTTTT